>JAGWGO010000177.1 GCA_028867395.1 Nitrososphaerota archaeon
ATCCTCTTTTTTTATTTTAATAGATACTAGAACGATAGTTTATGCTTAAACAATTTTCTGTTATCTTGATAACCATTTTAGGAAAAATGACGGAAACGTATAACCTGACATACCAAAGTATATCACGTACAGGGTCACCACCCCGCGTTTCCGTCAATATTGTATTCTCAGCGAATTATATAACGACAAACCAAGATTATCAGAAATGATAATGATTGCATCTATTTCATTTTTTATTATCACGAAACGTTATCAAAATTCAGTACAGAAAATATACTCCCAGTTTTCTTCGTTGGTCAACCCATCATGTGGATCTGACAAAAACCAATGCTGATAATTATATAATGTGTAAATATACCCATTTTTAAAAGATATACTAGTGAGAGAAAGCCATACTTCACATGAAAATCATGAAAAACTTCCAATTTCACAATATGCCTTGAAGGATCTTTTGCAAAGTTCTTTACTTTCTTCGCCTGCTGTTAGTGTAACAACAGAGGATCTAGTTACAGAAGCAACCAATCTACTCCCTCATCACTTGGAAACCTTTACGGATTCTCTGGTTGTAGTGGAGGATGAAAAGCCTGTAGGATTGATTGGGGGGTTGGAGATTCTTGAAGGAGTTTTGAAGAATCCGGATGCCAGTTTTTTCGCAAAGACTAGAATAAAAGAAATCATGAGTAAAAAACTCATCATACTTGACAATGATACCACGCTTGGCAGTCTACTTGATTTATGGAAACAAACGGGTAGAGCATTTGCATTAATACCGAACGAATACCATGGCTACTCTGCAGTTTCAGCTAGAAAGCTTCTTGAAGTGGCAATGTCATGCAAGACAAAACTGAAGGTTGGTGATGTATCAAAGAGAAAGATAATCACCTTCAGGAAAGATCAAAAAGTAAAAGAAATAATTGAATCCATGTTTGCAAACAAGACTCGCAAGCTGGTCTTGGAAGGAACGTCCGAATTCATAAGTGATAGAATAATAATTCAAAAGATATCTCGCGATCTAAATTGTTTACAATGTGCCGACAACTTTTTAGAAATGAAGGGGGCTGCATTTGTGCTTGATAAAGCTAAAAAAGTATCTGATCAGATGGCGCTAGAAGAAGGATGCAAATTATTGTACGAAATGCAGTCCCCATATCTGTTGCTCTCTGATGGAGTTGTAACCCCTTGGGATGTTATAATGAGTCTTACTTCAGAAGATATACAATACAATTGGAAATCTAGTAAAAGATAACCTGAGAAGCAAAGTACGGTACTTTTACCATGTGCGGTAACGATGCAACAGAGTCAATATGAGATCATATTTATTAATTTGATTCCCTCATAATTGAGTCTGAGAATGGTAGAGAATGTTCGTGTCTAAACAAAAAAAAAACAAGAGCAATGTCATTTAGGGTACCTGAAGATCTTGCTGAAGCGATAGAGACAGAAGCGAACGTAAATAATGTAAATCCAAGCACATTGTTAACACAGATTCTCGTGCATCATATCGGGTTCGAGGGAAACATGGGGAAGGCAGGACTAGTATCGTTTCCAAGACCACTCCTTGTAAAATTAATGGAGGGCTACCCTGAAAATAAGGTAATAGCAATAGCAGATTATATCTCAAAAGATACTATTACAGATATAATGACCGTACTGCAGAATGAATACACCGTGGATTCATTTCTAAATCTGATTGAATCATGGTCGAATGCGTCAAAGATACCATTTCGACGTCTTCTTAAGGGTAACTTGAACACCTGCATAATCCAACATGACATGGGTAAGAACTGGTCACTATTTCTGGGGAATCTCTATAAGAATGTCATCGAAGAATTGACTCAAAAGAAAGTATCAATAAACACAACAGACAATACTGTAAAGTTCATGTTTTAAAGATTTTTTGGATATTAGTCTATATTTTGCACTGTCAAGATCTCGATCTGTTTAATTTACCTACACTATGACTGATTTAACCGCAATAAAATCTGTTGGCAGACCTTTCTCATTTCTGAATCAGAACCTATGCTGCACAGGCGAGTGATGTCAGTAGTGGTAACTATTCCCACTAGCTTGTTTTCGTGAACAACAGGCATCTTGTGAATCTTTTCAAGCTTTAGCTTTTCTGCTAGTTCCCAAATTGTAGCGTCAGGATCTACAGAAATAAGAGGGGAGGACATTACTTCTTTGACCGGGGTAGACATTGGTTTTTCATTGACAGCTATCTTTCTTACAAAGTCTCTCTCTGTTATTATTCCAACTGGATTTCCTCTTTCCGTGACTATGACACATCCTATCTCTTGCTCATCCATTTTCTTTGCTGCGTCTATCACGGCAGCGGATGAATCTATCGTAACTACCTGTTCTTTCATTATATCCCTTGCAAAATATTCATCCATTATACATCATACAAATCCCATGCTTAAAAACTAGATTTTTAATTATCACTGATGGTAATTTCTGATTAGCAATGGAATTAATAAAAAAGAGAAAGTTTTGTATGTCCTAGATAGCAAGAGAACTTGATCACACGATGAGAGAATCAAAAACCGTATTTATTAAAAACACCCCTTTAGCCTCGCATCACGTAAAAACTTACTGAAACTTCTCCGCCTTTGTAATCTGCCGTGACTACATACGTGCCTATTGGCGCATTTACATCTACTATATACGGCAAAGAGAATGATCCTGATCGGTCAGTATGCACAGTCAATGTCTTGTACATGCCATAGGGTGATTTTACTGAGACAGTTACAGTACCGTTTGGAAGGGTTGGCACAAGTCCATGTATGTAAACAATGGTTCCTTGCTGCATTCCAATCTGATAGTAAGGTTTGTCAGTCTCAACATGTGCAGATGTCTGATTCATGGCTCTTTGTACAGTTTGCGGTGAAGGGCTAGGCGTTGGTATGGGAGACGGTGGGGGATAGGGAATTACTGGATAAATTGGGTTAACTTGGTACGCACTTTCTTGAGGGCCAATTACACTGGAAGAAAAACCCGTTGCACTAGAAAGAGAAGTGTGTGTTGCCCCACTCTGTGTAGTATTCCCTTAGGTTTGATGTCCTTTCTGTGCCGCAGCTAGTGCCTCTTGCAATTTTGTCCATTCGCCAGGTGTACACATGTGATCCCCGCAAACTTTGGTATCTCCATTTGACACGGTAAGATGCTGATCTTTTAGGTAATTGAAATCTCTTTGTGTTAATGCATTTGATGAGGGAATTGATGAGCCAACAACAGATAGTGCCAAAACTACAGTTAGACAAAGAGCAAACAATAACCTCGATGATGTGATATTCACCGTTGTCATTATCATGAGATCTGAATTACTAGATTTAAGAACTCGACACGAATATCAAGTTTGAAAACATTGTTTTGCGACAGAGGTTAACCTTCATCTAACCATTCTCTCGACTTGGACCATCTATACAGTATTATCATAATCCTTTGTTAATTGCCAACGGCTCCTACGGATTGTATGTCTCACCAGACTTGCATATGTGGTCTCCACATATTTTGATAACATGGTGTGAAGCTACATTGTGTTGGTGTGCATAGTCATTGTCTATTTGCCATTCGCTAGAATCTATGACATTCCATCCTGCAGAAAGCCAAAGCAAAGGTAGAATCGCCAACAATGCTAACAGTCTGGTATTCATTGTCAAACTTGAT
>JAGWGO010000178.1 GCA_028867395.1 Nitrososphaerota archaeon
TACTACAGTTCAGTTCCATAAAGATATAGGATATGCTGGGTTAGAGCAAACATTCGGGTGGAAAATTGAAACCCGTGAAGCTCTAGCTAGGAAATCTCCTAGGGCTATGGCAATTTGGTCTGGAGATTTGCTCCGCTGCATAATGAATTTGAGCAAAGACCTTGCTGGATATCAAGATGAAGTAGTTGTTGCTCCTAAGAAGAAGGCAGTTTAATCCATGTGGAACCCACTCAAAACCAAACCTCTACTTGACTTTGATTGGGTCAGGGAGAATATCCCTAGCCGCAGTCAAGTTGAGTATACGCCAGATTTCATGTGGCTAGAGCGACATGAATGGTGTCTTATCTTCTTTTATGATGAAATGATGAGTAATCGTCGTCTGTATGAGAAGTTCATCAAAGAAGATAGCCTTAATCTAGGTAAAGCTTTCACTAATAGCTGTGATTGGTCTTTGTGGAAGAAAAAGTTAGGTACTGAGACATTCCCTATAGCTCTGGAAGGAGCGGATAGAGTTTACTCAGGTCCGGGTATCAGTTCAGTAAAATTAAATAGAATGGATCCTTCTAAAGTTACCCAAGGTATCTTAGGAAGGATTAAAGGTGAGGTTCATGCTATAAGACCTCATATTTTCTGGAAAGAACTTGACAAACACTATCTAAATGGAGTAGATTTCACCAGACAACGTGTCTCTGTTCTAATTCCATATCATATAAGACAAGGAAGTCAAACTATCGACCACAATGAGTTCATCCAAGAGCTCAGAGTGTGGATGTATGTAGGTAACAGAGATTATTGGATTAATCAATTAGATGGAGGATTACTATATTCTCCAGTAGGAGCTTTCAAACCTAAGATTAAATGGATTGATGGCCATGATATCGGAACTTATTATCATTATTCTAGATTAGAGTATGACACAAACGCTTAAATCAAAAATAGTAGAACAACATATACCTTGTCCAGTATGTCCTAGCTCGGATGCCTATTGTCTCTATGATGACGGGCATGGTTATTGTTATTCCTGTAAATATTTATACTTACCTAATAGGAGATTAGAAACTTTGGAGACTGACAATGACTATACATTTGAATATTTACCTCTTAGAGGCATTTCGGAAGGAACCTTTCGATTCTATAATGTTAAGTCCAAAGTTGACGGAACAGGAAAGCCAACAGCTATTGGATTTACTTACCCGAATGGTTCCACTAAAGTACGTGGATTTGATAAAAAAGAATTCTCTTGGTCAGGTGAGAGTAAACCTGATCTATTCGGATTAGATAAATTTGCAGTAGGTGCAGACAAAGCCATCATCATAACTGAAGGAGAGTTAGATGCTTGTTCGCTCTATCAAGTCCTTCGTATCCCGTGTGTTTCGGTACGGAGTGCCAGCAGTGCTGCTACTGATGTTAGTGCAGTGCGATCCTCAATTAACTCTTACGAGAAAATATATCTCGGATTTGACAACGACGCAGCAGGCGAAGCAGCTACAGCAGCTGTCGCAAGATTATTTGATTACAATAAAATCTACCATCTCAAGTATTCCAATCGAAAAGACGCTAATGAATACTTACAGCATAATGAAAGCAACGAGCTTCTCAATTTATTCCACAATGCGAAACATTATCTACCAAGTACAATCGTATCTAGCTTAGAAGATTTTAAGAAGATTTTATCCGAAGAGAAACGTGTAGGAATTTCCTATCCATTCCCTACGTTAACTAAGATGACGTATGGGATTAGGACTGGGGAATGTGTCTTACTAAAAGCACCTGAAAAGGTAGGTAAGACAGCTCTAATGCATGCAATCGAATATCACCTCTTAAAGGAGACAGATGCAAATGTCGGAGCAATCTTCATCGAAGAAGAGCGACAGCGACACCTCCAGTCTCTCGCTGGGCTCGAACTCAAATCTCCCGTACATCTACCGGATTGCAATGTTCCGGATGAAGATGTTTTCGGTGCATTACGGAAAGTGGTTAGCCGCGATAATCGGCTGTTCGTCTATAATCATTTCGGTACTGCTGATCCAGATGTTATTCTGGATACTGTTAGGTTTCTCGTTACTGCCTGTAGCTGTCGTTACATTCTTTTTGACCACATATCTATGGCGGTTACCGGCATTGCCGGGGAGAAAGATGAAAGACGTGCTCTGGAATATCTGGCCTCAAGACTTGAAATGATGGTCAAAGAATTAGACTTTGCTCTAATCATGGTGTCACATGTCAATGATTTTGGACAAACTAGAGGCAGCCATTATCTTACTAAGTTGGCTGATATTACTATTAGTGCCCGTAGGGATACTGAGTCGGCGGATGAACTTGAACGTAGAAGAATTTATCTTTCCATACCTTTTAATAGGTTCAGCTATTATACTGGTGATGCTGGTTGCGTTCTGTTTAACCCAGATACCTATACTCTAACTGAGGAAGGAACCACATCATGGCCGATATCACCATCTCTCGTACCAGATATGTCGGATATGTCCACGCCCATACCGACAGAGCCAAAGCTTGGTTTGATGACAACTACTTCTTAGCTGATGGAAGACCTTTATTTGAAGGTCTTAATCCAGCTATTCAACTAGATTTAATTGATGAATTTGCTAATGAACTTCGTAAAGCTTATGGATTTGAAGTGGAGGTTAAATGAACACATGGGATGACATGCAGTTTTGGTCCTCCAAAGAATGGGAAATAGTCCAAGAGAGGCTTGACAAAGATATATTTAATCCCGCAAGGGAAAGTATCTTCGCTGCTTTTGATGCTACTCCCCTAGATAAAGTTAAAGTAGCTATCCTAGGACAAGATCCATACCCCGATCCTAGGTTAGCTACAGGATTAGCTTTCTCCATTCCGGAAGATATTCAAGGTTTCCCACCCACCTTAGATACAATCTTCAAGGAGTACTGCAATGATCTACACCTCCCGTATCCTAGTAGTGGTGATCTTCGTCCTTGGTGTTCTCGCGGGGTCTTTTTGTACAATGTTATTCCTACCTGCGATAGTTATAGATCACTTTCCAATGACTGGCCAGAGTGGTCAGTGCTATCAAGAGAAGTCGTGGAGACCTTATGCAAGGAAGGAGTGGTTATAGTTCTCTTAGGTAGAAAAGCTAGAGAGCTAAGAGATATAGTTAATTACTATGAAGTACTTACTCCTAAAGAAAATATATTAATAGAACTATGTCACCCTAGTACTAGAGCTATAGCTAATGCTAAGACAGAAGCTAAGTTCTTAGGTAGTAGATTATTTAGTAGAGCTAATGAAGCTTTAGTTACTTTAGGTAGAGGCACTATAGATTGGAGGCTATGATGGCTAAGAAATACATAGTTAAACATTTCTGGTCTGATAAAGCTCCTACCTTAGATCAAATACCCTATGGTTGTTGGGCTGAGAAAGAAGCTTTATCTACCATATGGATTATTTATACTGGTCTAACCAAGAAAGATATTATCTTAGTTACTTCTAAACACTGAATGGAGATTTCTATGATGAAGCTGGGAGAAATAAAGAACTTTGATATTGACAAAGCCCCAGAAAGTCTGGTAGACCCTGAGTGTGTAATTTTAGATGGTAATTGTGATTGTCCTAGGTATAATGGTAATTTTCCTTTCTGTAAGAAATACGGTACATTAAAGGCTTTAGAGACT
>JAGWGO010000179.1 GCA_028867395.1 Nitrososphaerota archaeon
TCAAACAGGTCTTCCTACTAATAGAACTTCCGATGTAGTTAAGACATTTTGGAATACATTTGGTGGTAAATGGGAATGGCGTTCTCCTGAAGAAACTTTATCTCCTATAGAAAATGAGAATAGAAAAATAGCTACCTTTGGTCCTGCTAGATTGATGGAGATGTTTGAAACTAATAATAAATTAGTTCACGATGGAATGTCTAAGAATATTAAACGTATTCTACAATCTAACCAAAACATGATTGATCCTAGAAATCCTGATCCTAAGACTAATAGAGGCTATTTCTTTCAAAGCATTGGTGAATTAGAAGATCATTGGCAACGTTTCATAGATAACAAAACTCTTCCTTCAGATAAAGAAATTAGATCTTACTTTGCAGTTAAGAATAATTATGAAATGGAAAGAGGTTTAATGTCTCTTACTGAAATACGTAATAAAGCTAGAAATGGTGTTGAGTCTTTCAGAATTCATAATTTAATCAATCAGACAGATAAATCAGCTACTCCAAATTATTCAGATAGATTTGATGGTCGTTTCCTAAATAGTTTACCTAAAGATGATGGTGGAATAGTTATTAATCTTAATAATAGAATATGGACTAGAACTTCTAGTCAGTTTACAGATAAATATAGAGTAGACTTTGAGCGTAGACTTCAAGAAGGTAAACTCAAACTGATAGAACTTTGGAATCCTGATCTTAAGTCTTTGAATAACTGGTCAGATAAGATACCTAAAAATGCTAGACCTCAATATGTTTTAACGGATAAATGGGACTTCCAACCTCTAGACTTTACTAAACAAGTCCAGAGACGTGGTGGTGGGCATCTAATGCCTGAGTATGGATATTATCTTAAGTTTCCTGATATTTACTTCGATCCAATATCTCAGAAGCATGTCTACGCAGGAGATATAACTGCTCTAGCTCTCCGTAATGCTGATGAAGGTAGAGAGATAGCTATGCATTTGAATAAGGTGCATGAGCATATGATTGCTGGTGATGAAGCTGGTGCTAGATCTTATATGGATAAATGGGGCGTAGCCGGTTTAGATTTTGATACTGATATCAAAGCTAGATATCAAGCTGATACTAAAGCTTTTAATCAGTATGGCAAATTCTATGTCGTTCCTAAAGATGCTACTATACCTAGTATAGATGCTGATCTAGAGTCTCGCTTTAAGCTAGTAGACACAGATAAGATGCATCTTAAAGATGGAACTAGACATGGAAATCTATCTAGAACCTCTACAGTAGCCTTCAATCAACCTAGAGATGCCTATGAATTACATACTATAGAAAATACAGGTACTGTTCTTAATCCTGTATGGCAGCACAGACCTGCTAAATTAATTGATCCTATAGATTCTCTGAATAGATCTATGACTAGACTATCAAATAGTTTTTACATGGATGATTATAGAAACTTTGCTGCTGAGCATTGGTTGCAAACCTTCGGTAAATGGTTAGATATAGATGAGAAAGATTACAGACACTCTCCTCTATGGGCTTTCTATAATGCAGATTTTAGAAAAGATGCTCCTGATAATATTAAAATGTTAGGAGATAGTAATAGAAAGAAAGCTAGAGATTTCTTAGGAACTCCTAATAGTTGGGATTCTATGGTTAACTCCGTAGGTATAGATTTAATGAATAGCATATCTAAGAAAGTAAGAGGTAAGTATCTTCCTTTCTCTGAGATACCTGCTTCTAAAGACCCATTTCAAACTATTAGAGGTTTGGTCTTCGATCTTAAATTAGGTCTAGGAGCTTTACCTACATTCTGGACTCAATTCACAGCTCTTAGTAACGTAGCTGCAATTTCACCTAGATCAGCGGCTTCAGCTGCTATGGCTACTTTATATCATCAATGGACTCGTGTTAATCCTCTAATAGTAGATGAATTGGATAAACGAGCTTCTTCTGGATTACACCTAGCAGGAATGTTGGGTATGAGAGACTTTAAACCTGGACAATTCAAAGAAGCTTGGGATACTCTAAAAGAGACTAGTTTTGATCAAGTAGGTTCTGAACATGCTATGTTAGATAGTATGCTTAAAGATCGTGGTGTAAGAACATTTATGGATGGTCTAAGATACTGGGGTAGAATTGCTTTTAGAGAAGGTGCTCAAGCTGTTAGAACAGCAGCTTGGTATACAGCTTACTTAGATTTTAGAGAGGCAAATCCAACAGGAGCTTTAACTAGATTAGATAAGTCTTGGATATTAGATAGAGCTTCTATGCTAGACCATAATATGTCTAGAGCATCTAATTCATCAATTAACTCTGGGATCATGTCTGTCCCAGCTCAGTTCTATACTTATGCTCGAAACCTTTCTGAAATGTTTTATGGTAAGAGACTTACTTGGCAGGAGAAAGCTAGACTGTTTGGTGTGAATGCTACTCTATGGGGACTTCCTGCAGGTGGTATTGGATTACTAGGTCTACCTGTCGGAGACTACTTTCGTAAACAAGCTGAACAAGGTCGTGTAGAAGTACCTGGATTTACTAGAGCAGGTGTCAATACAGGTTGGACTTATAAACCGGGTGAAGGTCCTGTTAGTACAGGAATAATGGATGGTGTTTTATCTCTATTAGCTGGTTATATTACAGGTAAGGGAGATATTCAAGCAGGTAAGATATATGATTTTTCTAAGTTTGGTGTTAAAGGATGGGATCCTATTAATAACTTCTTAGATACAGATAAAACTTTCTGGGACTTTATGGGTGGGGCTTCATTTCAAACTATAAGAAATACTATGTACCGCTCTGGCAATTTCATGAATGAAATAGGTCAATTACTTCATGGTGAGAAATTTCAACCTACATGGCAAGATGTAGCTGACTTATTTAAAGAATCTTCAGGTGTGAGTTATTCCTGGAAATTATATATGGCTCTTGCTCATCAAGTAGCTATGTCTAATAATAACACTCCTCTAGAAAATAATGTTAGTACATCAGATGCAATATTTAGATTTATTACAGGTCTTCAACCTACACAGATTTCAGATATAGGTATTCATAGAGGTATATTAACTTCTAGAGAAGAGTTTGAAAAATATATTAATTCTCAAGCTTCTAGAAATTTTAATCTAGGTCTTCTGGCTATGAAGGATGGAGATAGAGACGCTTATGTTAAGTACTGGACTAAAGGTAATACTTGGCTAAATTCAGCTATGTATCCACCGGATAAGAAAACAGATGCTTTAAATTCTTTCTTCACACGTAAGGAAGATTTAGTTCATAGTATAGATTGGAGCTTGTCTCATTCTCGTGTACCAGAATCTCTACAAAAGACTGAACAAGAACGTGAAATGGTTAATCAAGAAATGAACAGAAAACGACAAGAGAGTAGATAATGGCTAACTTCGATCCATCAGTTCCTCAAGAAAACTTAGGACAGTATACACATTACTTTAGACCTATCGAACAGCCTATACCTAATATCTCTGGAGAGACATTAGGCAGAGCTAGAGGACAAGCTATTGCTACTGTAGGTAAAGATATAGAAGAATCAGGTCAAGTAGGTGTAGGTATTGTTCAAGATTATATTGGTTCTAATATGTCAGAACAGTATCACAATCTTCAGGAATCTAGAGTTAGACAGCTTGCTC
>JAGWGO010000180.1 GCA_028867395.1 Nitrososphaerota archaeon
CACGGCAATCCCACCATCTCCAGTCTTTTCAATTACAATATTGGGAGGTTTTTGATCCAACCTGATTCCAATATTTCCTAACTCGGTCCTAATTACCTCTTCATGATATGGCTGGAAAACATCAAGTATTATCAGAACAAGGTCAGCACTCTTTGCCACTGCAAGAACTCTCTTACCCAATCCTTTTCCTGTTGATGCCCCCTTGATTATTCCGGGAAGGTCAAGCACCTGAATCTTGGCACCGCGATGTTCCATCATGCCAGGTACAACTGTTGTTGTAGTAAATTGGAACGCGCCAACTGCAGATTTTGCGCCAGTCAGCCTGTTGAGCAGAGTTGATTTTCCTACACTTGGCAGTCCGATAAAAACAACGGTAGCATCCCCTGTCCTTTTTACATCAAAACCTATTGAGCTCCCAGAACCTCGTGATTTTACTTCATCCTGCTCTCTTCTAAGTTTGGCAAGTTTTGCCTTTAGCAGACCAATGTGATGTTCTGTTGCCTTGTTAATCTGAGTCTTGGCCATCTCATCTTTTATGGCCTGAATCTTTTCGGGAATTCCCATATCTCTAATTTACCTGCTCTTTTCTTGAATAAAATCCTATTAGTATCATGTATCTTGAACCATTCACAATCTAGATTTTGAGTGTGTTGAAATACTGGACAAACATGTTTCCAAAATACACCGATGCAAACGCGCTAGCAGTCCTTGCAACGGACATGGCAACAGCAAATTTTCTGAAGTTATATTTTTGTACTCCTGCTATTATGGTGACGATTTCTGTCAGTATAGGTACGAGGCTTAGGGCAAAGATTATGACCCATCCATGTCTGTTTAGTCTGTCAAAACTTTTTCTATAATGTTCCTCGCTATGCGTCTTTCTTAATAATCGGTACATTTTTTTTCCATCCTGCCCAATAAAATAGGTCAGAATACCGCCGCTAACAGATCCGACTGCCATTACCACAAAGACCATCGCAGGATTCTCGCCATCCATCAGTAATGCAGTTGATGTCAGCACAATGGGAAATGGTATAACAGATGCAAACACGCAGTTAAGAAAGAGACCAACCAATCCATACTTTACAAAGAAAGGATTTTCAAGAATCGTCTTTAAAAAATCAGTATACACAATTAAGATATGAAACCATCTGTCTATTTAATCCCACAATAACCCATGTCGCATATCAAGTCGTGTTGGGATCTTTTTTGGTTACTTGCCTTGAATACAAAATCTCAGTGCCTTTCTTTATGTAAGAAATCCTTGTTGCGGGAATCACTTGAAAATCTTCGGAAAGTTTGAGAAACTCTGGCAATGTTGCCTCTCTGATTATGCCAAAGTCAAGATATCCGACAAGATAAAGATCGGGCTTGTCATGATGCAACGCCTTGCTTAAAATTTCTGCAATTGCTCCCTTTTTTGTCATGTTAATACTATTGGCACGAAATATTTTAGCTACTGGTTTTGTAGGTAGGTATTTTAAATTCCAGCAACAATGGGGGTCATGGCCGGCAAAATCGTGCTAAATATAGACAAGGCCATCTATTCAGAGGGCGAGTATGTAAAGATAAGAACAGACTATGAGACTCCTAATCCAAAGCAGACGCTACATGTATCAATCTTGGATCCTTCTGAAAAGGAAGTATTTATCTCTGACCTGTACCTCAACTCCCAGAAAGGAAACTACTCGACAGTTCTAAAGTTTGACACAAAGCAGTGGAGGACATCAGGCAGATACAAGGTTGCATCATGGGATCAGGATGGTAAGAGAAAAGAGATATTTTTCCAATTCAAGGCAAAAAGTCAATGACACTTTTTCATCAATCCATTTGTCAATCAAGACAATATGCTCGTATCATGATATCAGTTATTATTGGCCAGTTTGATACTTTGGTTGAATGAAGCCCAAGATATTTGCAGTAGACATTGATGGCACCATAACTGATAACAAGGGAGGAAGGGTAGACCTTGATGCACTTGCTGCACTACGCTATCTTGTAAAACTTGGGCATAAAGTAATTTACGTTACCGGAAGGTCATCCATTGAGGCATATGTCCTTTCAGTGTTTGGAGGCACTACGAGAATTGCAGTTGGGGAAAATGGAGGTATCATCACATCTGGTCCAACTGAACACAAATTGATTGGAAACAGACAAGAATGTCTAGATGCATTCCAGTTTCTCAAAACCAAGATTCCTGACGTCGTTGAAAAACCTGTCTTTCCACGTATAACTGAGGTGGTTCTTGAAAGAAATTTTGATATTACAATTGGAAAAAAACTTTTTTCTGAAAATGATCTCAATGTCCAGCTTTCCGATAGCATGTATGCCTATCACATAAACTCAAAAGGAGTCAACAAGGCAAACGGATTTCTTGAGGTAATGAAGATGTTTTCTGCAACAAGACAAGATGTTATTGCTATAGGTGATAGCGAGACTGACATCCCGCTTTTTGAGATGGCAGACGTAAGTGTTGCGATGGGCAATGCATCAGAAGATGTAAAGTCTCATGCTACGATTGCCGTTCAGGGACGTGAGGGAGACGGCGTGATTGAGGCTCTTGAAAAAATTGAATTAAAACTACCAGTGAAATGATGCCATGACACTGAGGATTCTTTTTGATGAAATCAGATCTACTGTGCAAAAGATCTCCTCTGATCTTGGCTACCCTGAGGTGACCTTTGAGGTCTCTGAGGCCTCAAAACCAGAATTTGGTGATGCTAGCTGCAACATTGGATTTTTACTTGCAAACCCTCTAAAGAAAAGACCGTCTGAGATTGCTCAGTCTATAGCAGATAGATTTGGAAAGTACAAAGGGACCATGGTATCAGAAGCAAACGTACATCCTTCTGGATACTTGAATTTTGTTGCAAACTATACTAACCTTATCAAATCCATAGTCAAATCTTCCAAGGACCCAAACTATGGAACATTTGATCTTGGTAAAAATACCAAGACTGTGGTAGAACACACAAGTGTCAACCCCAACAAGGCATTGCACATAGGACATGTTAGAAATATAATAATTGGAGACACGATTGCAAGAATTTTACGAAAAGCAAGCTATGATGTCAGAGTGCTAAACTATGTGGATGACTCGGGACTTCAGGTAGCGGATATATTAGTTGGATTTCTGTATGGTGGATTTTCAAAAGAACCGTCAAAGGATCAAAAGTTTGATCATTATTGCGGAGACATTGTATATGTTAGCATCACCGGCAGATATGAAAAAGAACCTGCACTTGCAGAAAAAAGGGTTCTGGTGCTAAAAGAACTTGAGGAGGGACTGTCTGATATTGCAAAGTTTGGAGATGATATAACACGCAAGGTCTTGGAGGAGCAGCTCAAGACTTGCTGGAGGCTTGGGGCTACCTATGACTGTCTAAACTTCGAGTCGCAGATAGTGCGCTCGGGGTTGTGGAAGACTGCATTTGAGAAGATGAAATCTATGCGCATAGTATATCTTGAATCTGAGGGCAAAAATGCAGGCTGTTGGGTGATAAAATCTGATTCTGATGTAGAAGAAGACAAGATTCTGGTAAGGAGCAACGGTATTGCAACTTACATTGCAAAAGACATACCATATGCTTCATGGAAGCTTG
>JAGWGO010000181.1 GCA_028867395.1 Nitrososphaerota archaeon
GTGTCATTATCAATTTGGTGGCGTTGAGGCACATAGCCAATCTTTGGATTACCACGCTTTGGAGTCAAATTGAACATCTTGATTGTTCCTCTGATTGGTTGCTGTAATCCAAGAAGTAAACGCATTAGTAACGTCTTACCAGCTCCATTAGGGCCGATAACTGCTATAAATTCACCACGAACAAAACTGAAATTTGCACCTTGCCAAACAATTTTTCCCGGATAACCAGCTGCTAGATTTTCAGCTTTAACAATTTCCTGCTGAATCGTATCATTGATTGCTTGGGGGTCTTTCGTACTCATTTGTTCTCACTGACCTAAAGCTTTTGCA
The DNA here is from genome assembly GCA_028867395.1 of Nitrososphaerota archaeon. Classification (GTDB taxonomy): domain Archaea; phylum Thermoproteota; class Nitrososphaeria; order Nitrososphaerales; family Nitrosopumilaceae; genus Nitrosotalea. The sequence continues at coordinate 331 of JAGWGO010000181.1, forward strand.
TCGAGAGCGTTTTGCAAAGAGATCAATTCAGCATTCATCCAATCTTGAAACTGTACATTAGAGGGTTGTATGGTTTCTGTTACTCCAACAATCTGGATACCCCTTTGGGCTGCTAATGACTTGATGCTTTCCGTTAGTGGTGTTACTGTTTGTGCATTGTATACCAATACTGTCACATTTCCTCCCTGACCCTGAAGTTGTTGCTGAAATTGGACAACACTTTGTGCTGGGGGATCATTTCCTTCTGCAACAGCTTCCATAAATTCAGGTGGAGAAACTAGATCAAGTCCTGTGGCATTTGCAAGATATACAAAGATGTCCTCAGTTGCTGCCACATGCGTACCTGCAAATTTTTGTCGGATCTCATCTATTCTCATATTATATTTTCCAAGAGACGCGTTTAAATCAGCATACTGATGCTTGTAATATGCAGTATTCTCAGGATCTATGGAAATAAGATCTGAATACATCTGTGCCACGGTTTGATTTACATAAGTTGGACTGTACCAAAAGTGAGGATTACCACCTTCTTTTTTGCCAAGAAGTTTTGCCACATTCAGAACTTTTTGGTTTGGATTATTTCCTGCACCGATAATTTTAATGGCCCAGTCGTCATATCCGGCTCCATTGACAATTACATAGTTTGCATTTGTAATAGCTTGAGCATCAGCGGTGTTGCTTTCGTATTCATGAGGATCTGCATTGGGATCCGTAACAATACTCAAGACTTGCACATGTATTCCACCAAGTTGAGATATTAGGCTGCCCCAAAAGTTTTCGGCTGCTACTATTTGCACCTTTGAGGTCGAGATCTGATTTGTTGATTGTGCGCTAAGATTAGGTTGGTTGGTTGTGATATTCTGGGTTGGAAGGCCTGCATTATTATGAACAAAATAATTTGTACTTGTCAGAGTAACGACAGCGATGATTATAGCAGCTGCAATTCCTCCTATTGCTAATTTTGGTCTCATACCCAAACTACTTTATGATTATTAATAAATGTACAAAATTTTAATAATAATTATTGCTAAACTTATAAGATACTTAATAATATTAGATGTCATGCCGGTTGTCTCAATCTCTCTTAACGACGAGATTCTCTCAGAGGTTGACAAGTTACAAAAGACAATGGGTTTTTCCGGAAGATCAGAAATCATTCGAGCCGGAATTAGGAATCTTATTTCAGAAGAAAAACAGAGGGCAAATCTTGCAGGCCAAATTCATGCTCTTTTGATGGTCATACACGATGAAGAATCAGAACAGGTAGTCACTGGGATTAAACACAACCATGACGACCTGATTGGCACCCATCTTCACAGCAAAGTCGACGGAAACAAATGCATGGAACTCTTTTTGTTGCATGGGGACGCAGAAAAGATAGGTATTATGACTAAGGATTTTAAGATAAACAAGAAAATGGAAAATGTCAAGCTTGTGGCAATGTAGCTCGATACAAATTAAATGAGATGAATACATCACAATGAAAATTTTCTATTCGATTCCTTTCTTTGTCTTGCTTGGTATTTTGTTTCACGCTGCAAATGCTGACGTGTACATATCTGACAAGGAATTTGCTGGATATTTTGATAATGATGGTAACTATGCAGTATATGGCTCTGTGAAAAACACAGAGAGTCAACCAGTTATTGCTAAAGTACAAGTGACAGTAATTAACGGAAACGCCACATTTTCAGAATCACGAATCCTTCCTGTGATCTATTCATTAAATGACATGCCATTCAAGTTCATATTTCCTCAGATAACTAGTGGAAATCCCGTTCTTCAAAAACCCATTGTCTCCTTTATTTCCACCAATAGCCATCCATTGGACATTGCGATAAACTATGACAAGACTTTGGTAAAGTATCCAGACGGTCACTTGACAGGCTTTATCACAAATACCGGAAACGATACAGTGCACAACATTGACATCTATGCCTTGGTACATGACAAGAAAAACAACTATCTTGATGAGGTGGAAAACACATGGACTATACCAAGTCTGAGTCCCGGAAACAAGACAGAGTTTGTAATGTATCCGGACCCAATGGTTGCAAAAAAGGTATACTATTACAGTTGTTTTATTCCTGGTACTGACAGTTCAATAGAGTTATCAACACAATTGAAGGGCAAGCCGTTTTACTTTAGCGTGCTCTCAATCGTGTATTTTACCAACCAAAAATTTGATGAAACGGGCAACTCGCTCTACTTTGACGCTGCCAATCCATGGCAGATACCATATTACGCCAATTTCATGTTCCCTGAGAATTCAAGCAATGGAAACTTTGAGGTGTTAATTGATGGCACCAAAGTAAATGCCTTGACAAGCATGGACAACGATACCAAAAACTGGCATGTGGCGTTCAATGTTGGATATGGCCAGCATAAGGTAGTAATTTCTGGTTTTAACCAAGATTACACTCCAAATAATGACGAGTACTTTTACCTTGATGCAAAATCCGCACTCACTGCTTGGGCAGGATTTTCAACATTTACCATATCTGACTCTAAACTTCTTGAAGTTCTAGGAATTCACGGCACCTATGTTCCATCATGGGTGAAGACTAGTGTAAGTTACATGATTTACAACAATGTACCTGTGGACTCGATTGTCAATGAAATAAAGTACCTAAACCACGTCGGAATAGTAAGATAGCTAAATTCCCTTCTCGTTTAGAACTAGCGCTAGCAAGGCTGCTCGTGCATCTTTGCCATACTTGGCTTGCTTGAAATATTTTGCATTTGGCGTAGAATCAAGCTTGTGTGATATCTCATCGAGTCGAGGCAGAGGATGCATTATTATGACATCTTCTTTCATTTTCTTTAAAAGTTCAGGGCCCATCTTGTAGCTTCCCTTTACTTTTACATATTCTTCCATGTCGGCAAATCTCTCCTTCTGTATTCTGGTTACATATACAACATCAAGGTCGTCAAGATTTTCTTCAAGGTCTGTTGTTTCTGTATACGAGAGCTTTTTCTTTATCTCATATATCGAGTCTGAGCGTACCTTAAGTGACGGCGGAGATATCAATCGAACATCTACCTCATAGTTGCTCAATGCATACAAGAGAGAGTAGACTGTCCTTCCGTACTTTAGGTCTCCGACGATTCCAATTTTTAGGCCATCGATCTTTTTCTTCTCCTTTCGCATTGTATACAGATCAAGTATTGCCTGCGTCGGGTGCTCTTCTGTTCCGCTGCCAGCATTAATCAATGGTTTTTCTGACACTTCTGCTGCAAATCTACTAGAACCGTCA
>JAGWGO010000182.1 GCA_028867395.1 Nitrososphaerota archaeon
CCCATAATAGGTAAAGTCTACAGCGAGATAGTGGACAAGATATACAGGGACAACCTGCTGATAAAAAACAAGATGAAGGTAAATTCTGATATTATAGATCTAAAAAAAATCACAATACCCATATTGGATATTGTTGGAACAAATGATGATCTTGTACCGCCATCCTCAAGCAAGTCCATAATTGATGCTGTAGGAAGCACAGACAAGAGACTAGTTGAATTTCCTACTGGTCATGTTGGCCTTTGCATCTCCCCAATCGCACATGAGAAGTTATGGCCTGACGTAGGAAAATGGCTTGCCCAAAGGTCATAGATGTATCGGGATACACTACACCTGTCAATACTTGTCAGATTACCTAAAACAAGATTACTGCATAAGGAGGTATTACTTTGACTGTTAACTATCAACTTTTACTGGTAAACGCAAGCGTGATAGGGGCAATATTCATCTTCTTTGCTATTGCTTCAGAGTCATCTGCCTCTTCTGTCTTTAGCATTGCAGAAAAGAAGTGCTCATTTGGGTTTAGCCTAGATCCGCAAGAATCACAGATAGCCGTCGTTATTGCCGTCGGTATGCTTCTTGTGCCTTTTTCGCTGTCGTCAGTCCTTGTGTTGATTCATAACAAATGGGCCAACCTTTCGACTACGATAGGCTTTGCACTGATAATCATATCAGCTTGTGTCATTGCAGCATCCCTTGCCTGCAGACTACCAGACAGCTTTTTCTTGTTGGTTTTTGTCATTCCAGGAATTGTTACTGTTTTGGTAACAATAGCCATATTCCTAAAAAAGAAGGGAGAGTTCAAGGAATGACCAAGAAGTATTTTACAACATCAGAAAACCTAGATAGCCAAATCTAGCCTTCCGCCATGAACCCTCATGTAAATAACACCACATATGCTTGAAAAACTAGAATTGCGATCATTTCAACATTCATTATCAACACTGAGAATTAGGTAAAGTCTTAAGACCAAGTTTACGCTACGGTAAAACGAAGATGTAATGCTATCATATGAAACTCTTGAATCATTATGTTATTCCATTTCTAACATTGACAAAAATATCCAATCTGTAGCAGTTATCAACAAGCGGGGAAGAACAATAGGCAAAATTTCAAGACCCGAATTTGAAAAACAATTCCCTAGTCACTTGAGCGAACTTTTCTGTATGCATCATGTTTTGCAGGTATCTATGGGAAAGGATTTTGATGAAAACTACGGTCCAGTTAACTATCACATATCAGAAAGAACAAACCACGTGATAATTACCTTCCCTTTAGATGACAACGTGATGCTTGTAACAACTGGCAAAAATACCAGCCCCATAGCACTAGCAAGAAAGATCATTGATGTGATTGATAATAGTAGGAAATAATCCGAAGGTATACCATGAGCTACTCCGTTCTTTCTCCTCGTTCCATTGCAGTAATAGGAGCAACCGATAAAGAAGAAAGTGTTGGACGCGCAATAACATCTAATATTATTAAAGATTTTAAGGGATCAGTTTTTCCAGTAAATCCCACCAAGGATCTCATCTTTGGGATACAAACTTACAAAAGTGTGGTGGAAATTCCGCATGAAATCGACTTGGCTGTAATCGTAACGAGGAATACCATCGTTCCAAAGATACTTGAAGAGTGTGGTACAAAGAAGGTAAAAGGAGCCATCATAATCACGGCAGGTTTTAAAGAAACTGGCAAGGAAGGAGCAAAACTTGAGGAAGAGATAAAGAACATTGCTCAAAAATACGGTATCAGGATGATAGGGCCCAACTGTCTTGGAGTGATGGACTTGGATCCCAAGGTGATGATGAACGCAACATTTCTCAAAAGAATTCCAAGGCCAGGAAACGTTGCACTGGTATCTCAGAGCGGTGCGATATGTGCAGCCTTGGTTGAAGACGCAAGCACTGAAGAGATGGGTTTTTCAGCAGTTGTAAGCATGGGAAACAAGGTTGACTTGGGAGAAGTAGAGATATTAGAAATGTTAGGTTCGCACGATCAGACCGGGATAATTGTCATGTACCTCGAAGACATGCACAACGGTCACAAGTTCATCAATATTTGCAAGCAGATAACAAAACGCAACAGTATCAAAAAACCAGTTCTAGTTTTAAAATCTGGCCGTAGCGCACGTGGTGCAAAGGCAGCCATGTCGCACACTGGTGCCCTCATGGGCTCAGACGAGGTCTATGATGCCGCATTAAGACAGGGTGGGGCAATACGCGTTGACACCTGCGAGGAATTGTTTGATTATGCAACAGCTTTTGCCAAACAGCCCTTACCTGTCAAAGGAGATCTGGTTATAGTTTCTAATGCAGGTGGTCCTGCAATAATCTCAACTGACGCATGCGAGAAATATGGTATCAAGATGGCCGATATTTCCGAGATAAGGCAGAAGATAGATGCGGTAATACCGCCGTGGGGAAGTTCCAGAAACCCTGTAGATATTGTAGGCGATGCAGATCATGAACGCTTCAGAAATGTTTTGGATATAGTTCTTGCGCATCCAAACGTAGGATCTGTGGTGACAATGTGTACACCTTCTGCAATACTTGATTACAACAAGCTTGCCGAGGTGATTGTTGCAATGTCAAAAAAGCATGGCAAGACGATATTGGCGAGCCTAATGGGACAAGACGAAGGCACCAAAAATAAGGAGATCATGGCAGATGGAAACGTGCCGTATTACAATTACCCACATGAAGCAATAAGATCGCTCAAGGCAATGCTGCGATTTGTGGAATGGTTGAAACTTCCGGATGGCAATATTACAAAATTTGAAGTAAACAAAAATGCGGTTCATGAGTTGCTAAAAAGAGTAAGTGATGAGGGACGGTCTACTTTGCTTCAAGAGGAAGGAATGAAAGTTCTGGAAGCTTATGGTATTCCAATTCCACAGAGTAAAATTGCCAAAACTGAAGGCGAGGCGGTAATGATAGCAAAAGAGATAGGTTTTCCAGTAGTTATGAAAATATCATCACCTCAAATACTGCACAAATCCGATGCAGGTGGGGTGAGAATAAATGTCAAGACCGAGGAAGAAGCAAGAAATACCTTTGCACAGATAACTAGTAATGCCAAACAATACAGTCCAAATGCTGAAATCAACGGGATTCTTGTTCAGGAGATGGTTTCTGGAGGCAAGGAGACAATAATTGGTTCCAAGCAAGAGCACGGATTTGGCCCAGTGGTGATGTTTGGAATGGGTGGAACTTACGTCCAGTTCTTAAAGGATGTGGTATTCAAGGTTGCGCCAATTACAGACTTGGAATCTGCCAACATGATATCATCAATTAGGACAGGCAGAGTCTTGCAAGGGGTACGTGGTGAAAAACCATCTGATATTAAAAAATTGGCAGAGTGTATACAAAGAATATCCCATCTTGTCACAGATTTTCCTCAAATAAAGGAACTTGATTTGAATCCCACGATTGTTTTTGAAGAAGGAAGGGGATGTAAGGTAGTAGATGTCAGGATTGGTCTTGCCTAGTACCTAAGATGTCAATATGTTATGACAAATCAAGTTGCCAAGTCTCTTTCAGCGGATGAGATAAAAAAAGCCAAGATTGAGG
>JAGWGO010000183.1 GCA_028867395.1 Nitrososphaerota archaeon
ATCTCATCGCAGAGGTATTCTGCCTCTTCAAGTATATGTGTTGTAAAAAATATCGCAAGCCCGTCTTTTACCTTTCTCTTGATATAGTCAAGCAGTGCTCTTCGCGCGGAAGGGTCAAGACCAACCGTTGGCTCGTCAAGAAAGAGCAAGTTCATCTCGTGCATAAACTCTCTAGCCACTTGGACTCGCCTCCTCTGGCCGATTGAGATATCGTCGTTTTTCTTCTTTCGTATATCTTGCAGGTCAAATGCAGTTAGCAGTTCCTCTGTCCTCTCTTTCCTAGTCTTTGGGTCAACGTTCCACATCATGCCATATTTTTCAAGTGACTTTTCCACAGTAAGTGTTGGCTCATAGCTTGGCTGCTGCAAGACAACGCCAATCCTTTTTCTTACACCAAGAGGATCGCGTGATGCATCTATTCCAAGAATGTTGATTGTTCCGCTAGTTTGGGGAACAAGTGTTGTCAATAGTTTTATGGTTGTAGTCTTGCCTGCACCGTTTGGGCCCAAGAAACCAAAAATCTTTCCCGACTCTACAGAGAGGTCTATCGAATCGACTGCCCTATAGTCTCCATAAGATTTTGAGAGTGACTTTGCCTCTATGCATAGCATTTACGGATAATTTTCTTGCCCTACTAATCTATCTACCTGAGAATTGCAAAAAATACACACTTGAATTTGATCGCAACTCTTCAAAAATTCTTATTAACAGACAGTTTCTAACAATTTTTGACTTGTCCGAATTTGATTCATTGATGAATAAACTATTAGAGCAAAAGCCAGACCTGTCACGAAAAGAGATCGAGGAGATGATCCAAAGAAAGAAGGAAAAGATTGGAGCAGGATACCTCACCGACCAAGGCGCGCTCTTTCTTATTGCATCAGATCTTGGCGTCTCATTAAGTGAGCCTCTCAAGGTAGAGATGGGTCTCAAGGACATCTTTGTCGGCGCAAAGGAGATCACAGTTGAGACCAGGGTAATGAACGTCTATCCCGCAAGGCAGTTCTCAAGAAAGGACGGCTCGCAGTTTATGCTGAGAAACATGACCGTCTATGACGGCGACCAGAGGGCAAAGGTGAAACTTTGGGACGAAAAGGCAAACCTTCCAGGCATTGAGAACCTCAAACCAGGCGACCTTGTAAAGATAATCAAGGCCTATGTAAAATCAGATCTAAAGGGAAACCCAATAATCAATGTCGGCTCGGGTTCTAGTGTAGAGTCAAACAATACACAGAGCAAGATTCCAAGCCTTGACGATATAACAGATAACGTTTCTAACGTAAAGGAGAACCAGCAGAACCTAGTAGTCTCCGGAGTTCTCGACGGTAACATTCGAACTACAGAGTTTACAAACTTCAAGGGCGAGAGAAGCACGGCCTTGCAGCTGCGACTCAAGGGAAATGACGGAACCATAGTTCGCGCCGTACTTTGGAACAAGGACGAGAGTTCGATTCCAAAGGTAGTCACTGCTGGTGCAAAGGCAAGGCTGATTGGTGTCAACACCAAGGTGGGCCAGATGGGTCTTGAGCTGCACGGAGACGAGGGAACTGTGCTTGAAGTAGAGGGAGCAAAAGAGATTGCTCCAGTTGTTGCAAGAATTTTGTCTGCAACAAAGTCAGATTCTGGATCGAGGCTGCTTGTAGCAGTTCTTGATGACAAGAAAATTGCAAACATTGCAGACGCATCATCGATAACATCAGACCTCAGGCCAGGAGATGTGATTGAGGTTGTTCCGTCAAAGATGTACGGAAACACCATAACAATTGAGCAAAACTCTCCACTCAAAAAGATTGACAACCAAACTCTTCCAACTCTTGCAGAGGCAAGGACAAAGATAAGAGATGTCAAGCCATCAGATTCAGTCTATTGCATAGAGGCAATAATTCTCAAGGCACCGCAAAAGCGCGAGATACAAACCAAGACAGGCGAGTCAGTCTCACTTTCTGAGACATTTGTCGAAGATGACACGGGGCAGATATGGATAAAGGGCTGGAGATCACAGGCAAGACTTCTTGAGCAGTTCACCCAGGGAGATATAATCAGTGTTACAGGTGTTACTGCAAAGCCAGGCCTTGAGGGAAGAACAGAGTTATTTCTTTCCGCATATTCCGTTGTAACAAAGAAGAACTGATCATTTTCATCCGTAGGAATGGTCCTATAGGTTAAAAGCACTTTATCGTGCAGACCATTTGTTTAGAAAATGGAAGAGCCTTCAGTTACCAACTATATTCTTCTTGCTGCCCACCTCCTGGTAGGGTTTACGCTAGTCTTTTTTGCGGCAAAGGCGTTTAAGAGAACAAAGTACAAGCCAATGATACTTTTAGCCATAGGCTTTACGCTTCTAGTTCTAGGGGAGACAGTCGTAGAATATGGTTTTGCATTTCTACAAAATGAGACCATCCAGAAATTCATCGAAGAGGGCTTTGAGATTGCCGGGTTTATTGTATTGATAATTGCAGTCAAGAAAAGTTGAGAAAAAATGGTATCAGACGACGAGATTCTTGCAGTTCTAGCAGACGAATACAGCAGAAAGATCCTTTCTGTCCTATCAAAGAACGAGATGAACGCACAGGAAATTTCAGATGCGCTTGAAATCCCAACATCTACCACATACAGGAAGATAAAGAATCTAGAGGCGCTTGAGTTTGTAAAAAAGACCAAGGTGATACGCACACTTGAGGGGCTTGACGAGTCCTACTACAAAAGTTTGGTGGCAGGAATAGACGTGACTTTCAAGGACGGCCAAGTCTCCTGCAAGGTTGAAAGGTTCACGATGGACAAAAAGATTCAGAGGCTCTGGGAAAAGTTTTCAGAAAAGTAATCTTGGTAATTATGATATCACGTCACGAATACTTTCAATTTCCAGTTTCGCAAGAGCAAGAGTGATACCACTACAATGCCACCCTGAGTTATCTTGCATAGTATATCGACAAGACCAACATCATCCTGTATTCCAACTACTGGAAGGTTGACAGTTCTTGATATTACATACAGCCCAATTAGTGCAACTGAGATTAGGCTTGCTATCACATATGGAGCCCTTGTGTGGAGCTTGTTTTTTATCATCCATATTCCAAGCGGCAGATACGATACTGCAGCTGTTGTAAACAGCATGGTCTGAATCTGGCTTCCAGTGTCACTTGATTCCTGCATCTGTGAATATGCAGTGACAAAGTAGATCCCGCTGTTTGCAAGCACGAGCACTGTAGCAATCATGATGAACTGCTGTATTGATTTCATGACTTGGCTATACATTCTGTATTTAATTGCCTAACTACCGTTCTCACATGTAGAAATGGTAATTGTGTTGAATTATGCAAAAAAATGATTTTGACTAGTATTTGTAGCAAATCTTACCAGATTCGAATTCTATCTAGTGCAATTAATTGCTGATTGTTACAGAAAAAAACTACGGCTGCCTAGAAACCATCCGCAATAAACAAGAAATCAGGCACATCCTGTGGCAGTTGTAGGCAAGCAGCCGGTACATCAGATCCCTTTCCTTCATGGCATCATTGTACGACCTGATCTCAGATCCAAACCTCCGTTTTATCACGGAAAA
>JAGWGO010000184.1 GCA_028867395.1 Nitrososphaerota archaeon
CTATTTTCACAAAAAGTCGAACCACAGCTTTACCTTACACCAGCATATCATCATGCTGGTTCTTAGGCAGTACGAGTCAAAAAGCTACGAGTCATTTGTTGAATGGCTACAAGTATCCGACCAGATAGTACAGATGCTTGGCTTGAAGAGCATTCCACATTTTACAACACTGCAAAAGGCAGCTGCCAGATTGAGTGAGATTTTATTGCATGTTGCAATAGGACGGTTCATAGGGCTGGTCTGCCCGGGCAGGGTCTTTGCAGGTGCCGATGCCACCGGGTTTGAGGATGGCCATGCAGCGTCATACTATACCCACCGGATCTCTCTCAAACGCTCGTTCGCAAGGATGGCGGCAGCGTCCGACGTCATAACACAGATCATCATAGCTGTGGTGATTCGGAACCATGCCAATGGCCACGAGATCAGGGATTTTCCTGCGCTCCTCAAAGGTTTGACAGATGTAGTGGCACCCCGAGTGCTTGTCTTGGACAAGGGATACGATGCGGAATGGGTGCACCAGGCGATACGCAAACATGGAATCCTGTCCGTGATTCCTGTCAGGAACAAGAGCGACATGATAGGGCGCATCAAAGGAAGGTGCAGGAAAGAGATGAAGCGAGGATTTGATGACAAGGCGTACCATCAGAGAAACAAATGTGAGACCATATTTTCTGTCATAAAGCGCAGGTTCAGCCCTGAGATCAGATCATACAATGATACCATGAAAGAGAGGGAACTGTTGTACCGTGTGCTGGCATACAACTGTCACAGGGTTAGTGTGATTTCTTGTTTATTGTGGATGGTTTCTATGCAGCCCTCAGATCCTAATGTTTTTTAGTCAACTGTAATACGGTGGTTTAAAAATTAGTTTTCGTATCGAATATCAAGAAACGAAGAGTTTAAGCTGTCAATTATGATGTGTAGAATCTACAAATTGACTTGATGTAGAGAAACTATTGGTTTTATTCAATTCGTTAAAATCGTATCCTACACTTGCAGAAAACTTGTTCAAATGCAAATCTCTAGTGATAAACGAACCATTAACATAAGCCGTTACTGATTCATGAGGTTCCAGTACAATGGGATTATCTATAGTAGGATATGGGTTTCCAAAGCAATTGCATTGTGAGTTATCCTTTTGTCCAATAGGAAATGTATGCAAAAATGGAGTCTCACTACTGCTATCGTCAAAGGGGAACCAGTAACTTCCATCCAGCTCAAAATTTCGTATAGTAATTCTCTCTGGGCTGATGTTGGTTGCTTTTGCTGCTATGATTGTATAATTTGTCGTGTTGCCTTTGTAGAAAGTGAGTAGAAGATGTTTATTATCGTATATTTTTGATTCCACTCCGAATTTGTCTGTTTTGATATATGATATTCCTTGAGAATTATTCGACTTGATATAAAGCGGTACATTGGTTGTATTGATGTCTTTATCAATCAATACAGTTGCATTTGTTCTGATATGTGGAAAAAAATTCATTGCCGCAGTATCTGGCAATAGTTGAAATAATTTTTCCGCATTCACTATATCTTTTACCCATCCTCTAGAGTACAAAATTGTAAGATGAATTGCGTTGAGACATGCAGGAGTGTTATGTGTGCTTATTACAAGTACTAGAGGATTTTTACACTGCACGTCTTTTTCTAAAATTCCTGATTTGAATTGTTTTAGTGGTGATGAGATTATATGATTTGGTTCAGCTAGTGGTTTTGTAGGATTAACCCATGGTACACAAATGCCTTCGCATGTGCTAGTCGGATAACCAGCAGGCGGTCTATCTGCGTTGTACTCAAAAACATTCTTTATTCTCATTTCTGAATCTAAATTAAATGACTCTCCTTTCGTGGTAGCATTACCAAAACCCCATACAAGAAAAGTAACCCTCGCCCCTCCAAAATCATAATAATTATTTCCTTTTGGAATCCAGTTGTAGTCGATTCCAGCCAGTGTATAGTTGTAACTGTTAGTTCTTTCCTTGAACTCTGTACTATTCATTACTACCAATTCTAGTTTGGTGTTGTTATTGGTTGCAGGATAATGCACGATCGGATAAAAACCTGACCCATACTGAGCGTATGCTGTGCTAATTACCATAGTAAAACCAATTACAGATACAATTATTGCAAGATGCAAAGTCTTCAAAATACTTAATTTCTTACTTTTCAAACTTTAAAAAACTGACGTATATTTTCACAGTAAGATTCTTCGAAAACTAGTATTATTCATGCCTAAGCTCACAATGTTTTTTAGTCAACTGCGAAACGAGGGTCTAATACGACAAATACTTTACTTCTGTACTAAGAATAACTATCCAAGTCTTAAGGGAAAGTGTCCCCATCCACGTTCTATCAGAATTTGAGCAGCATTAGGACTTACACATGCAGGAGAACCGTCTTCTGTTTTAAGAATAAGTTGAAAATTCGACACACATTCCACAGTTTGAGATGGAATTCCTGATTTGAATTGTTGCAATGGGGACATGGGATTAAGAGTATCCACAGATGGTCTGACAGAAAAACTGGTAGAAGAAGTATCTGTTACAATGCCTCCTTCTTTTTGGATTATTCCCATGGCATACCTACCTGCCTCCTTTGGAGTATACGCCCATTCCACTGATGCTACCCACTGGCATGGTTTTGATTCGGCATGAATGTTTTGGCTAAAAACGGGCTGATTATAATTACCGGTCATCTTTACTATGCCAACTGAAACATCAAGGCTTTTTCCAAGAAGAGTATTCATATCTTTGTCATATAGAAACTGAATAGTCTTGCTTGTTGTGAAATTCCCATAATCAACTTTCATACCGTTTTGAATTACGGTAAAATTGCTACTGCCCTCAAGTCTTTTTTGCATTAGAACATCTTTTCCATCACAGAACTGTGGGATCTTGAATGATTCGGGCAGATATTGCATTGGAAAGAATGTTTGGTTTTCATATTTTGGAAGGTAGAACAATACCTTGTCGCCAACTTCAAATCCGCCTATAGTGGAAGGACCACTGGGAACACCTCCCACTGTTGCTTGCCGTAGTTTTATTACATCATAATTTTGTGGATTTTTTAGAAATTCATCAACCTTAACGGTATACTCATCTAAAATCATCGTTTCAGGTCCCACACTTTGTTTTATTGTCCCATTTCTTGCTATCTGGCTTTGATATTGCACATTGATAGGAGTGACAGATGTCACATTACCTACAAAGATTGTCTTGCTCTGTTCTAGCAGTTCTTTTTGAGATAATGGAACCCACATAGCATACGCGTGATTTCCAAATAGAGAAATTCCCAACGATACTGCCAAGATTAGAACTATCACAATTATGGAGGGAGTTTTCAAAATCTATATTCAATCAATCTTCAATCTTTAAAAAACTGACGCAGATTTCCACAGTATCATTCTTCTAAGAAATACAAAATTACCAATTTCTCCATAAAGACTTTTTAAACCTTAACCTAACTAAACCATGAATGTCGTCTGAGGATTTCACAGTAACCCCTTGGAGCGTAGAAGGCGATATCGATTATGACAAACTGATACAGAAATTTGGCACTG
>JAGWGO010000009.1 GCA_028867395.1 Nitrososphaerota archaeon
GGCTCAAACTCCATCTGCCTGCGGCTTGAACGTGGGTTTGCTATAGTTCCAATTAGGTTCTCAAGCACAGAAAGCAATTCGTCTAGCGTGACAGGATATGTGGACTCGTGCCTGTATGGCATGTTGATTATCTCGATATCGACATCCTCTCTCTGGTTGAGCGGCCTTTTTTCCATGGCTGCCTTCTGAAGTGCAAATATGCTCTCTACCTTCATCCTGTGGATCATTGCAGATGAGAGTGCTGCGATGCCTGCCACCCTGAAGTCCTTCTTGTCTGATTGGTTTAGAATTGATATCAACAGTTCAAGTATGCGGGTAATGTCGATGCTCCATACATCTCTTTTTGATATGTCAAGAGGCGTAAAGAGAATGTTAACTGGAGGCTGCGCAAGCCCTGTGCCGGTATCTTCCTCAGTCAATAGGTAACATTCGATTTTTCTTTATAATATCTGTTTGATTTGCTCTTTTGGCTGCCCAAGTCAAGAATTTTACCATTTTTACAGACTCAAAAAATATAATCTTGTACTGTATTACCTTTGTGTTGGACCAAGATCTTGAAAAGTTTGACCTTGCATGCACGTACATGAAAAACGATCAGAATGTCTCAGCTTACAACATTCTAATGACGCTTGCACAAAAAGAGATGAAAAAAGAGAACCTCAAGGCAGGTGTATATCTCCTTCTTGCGTCCGAATGCAAGGTAAAGCAAGGCAAGGATAGCAAGGAAGAGTTTGACCTTGCAGCAAAGTACTATCTACGCATAGCAAAAAAGAACGATGTAAACTCGCCATATGCATACCAGTGCGCAGCAAAGTGTTTTCTAAAGTCAGGTCAGGTGGAAGAAGCCATGAAGATATCAGAGCAATCCAAGAAATACGTCTCAAAGGTTGTTGAAGAGAAAAGACCAATTGTTGTAGTAGATGACAGTCCTGCAATAACACTGAGGCTTTCGTCATATCTTGAGCAGCTTGGATACGACGACGTCAAGACTGCAAAAGACGGAAAATCTGCACTGGATCTGATAACAAAGCTCATCAACGACTCGCAAAATCCTGTTGTGTTGCTTGACATGGAGATGCCTGACATAAAAGGAGATGCTGTTGCAAAAAAACTTCTCGAGAAAAAACCTGATCTATCAATCATACTCATAACTGCTAATGAAAAGAGCTACCCCGGGGTGAAAAAGACAATAGGGCTTGGCTCCACTGCGTTTATTCAAAAGCCATTTACAATAAATGATCTAAAAAACGCGCTTGATGTAACAGAGAACAACAGGATCAGCTGAGAAGAACAAGCGACATGTTCAAGCGGTTGACGTCCTTCATCTGAATGTTGCTTATCCTGTAATCTGAAATTTGGTCGGAGAACTTTTCGACAATTTTTGATGTCGGGTTTTTTTCTGTGCCGTCAAGACGCATCACGATCAACATATTCCAGTCGCCATCAAGTGTTGCAACAAAAAGATAGTTTGGAAATGTATTTGCAAAATCCCTTATCGCCTCGGCCTGTGTGTTAAGTGAACGCGCAATCTTTAGCTTCAAAAACAATGCCTCAAACCCCTCCGTAGCTGAAACTCCGCTTAGTACTGCCTTATATCCTTTTATGATTCCGCTTTTTTCAAGCCTCTCAATTCTTTTTCTAATAGTTCTGTCAGAGACATCTACGCCGGAATTTCTAAGTTCTGCCGCAATCTCCTTGGATGGAGTCCTTGCGTTCTTGTTTAAAATTGCAATTACTTTTTGGTCTACTTCATCAAGTCCAGACCAGCCCGAATCTTCTGACACGGTATTATACTAAATCCAGTCTTTTTGAGTTTTATGATGAAATGGTCCCACGCGCAGGATTTGAACTTGCGACACTCCGGTTTCTGTAAGCCTGATAGGCTGATGACGGTCAGCCGAGAGCCAACCACTACAGCCGGAAGCTCTACCAGGCTGAGCTAGCGTGGGACTGATTTTCATCCAGATTGTTCGTATTAAATAATTATCGCTGGGAAAAAGGCCTGCATATTTTCCAAAATTTGAAACAAATAGGCAAGATCGATGGTAGACCAAACTACATATAAGAAAGCAGATTGATCCCGATCACGTGTCTGGGTCCGGGGTTGCTGAGGGAGGATACGTATGTGCGCCATATTTGCACAACGAATCGTCTCAGAAATTGAGGGAATCCCTGGAAAAGTCAGAAGACGTAGAGGGAATGTACTTTGCAACTGCGACTTTTTCAGAAGATGGAAACGCATACTTTCCTTCGCACACAAACACGTATCTTCTTGCAAGGTTCAAGAACCAACATCTTGCGATGGAAAATGTAAAAAAGTTCCAGCAGGACAAGCCTTCATTTGTCTTTTCAAGGTACGAAGAATTTTTTGAGAGGTTTAGCGACCACAAACTCAACCTAATCTCCGTATATTATCTGGACTATGGTCACTCGGAATCTGATCTTTATGATCTTGCAATGATTGTTGCAAAACGCAGCAGAGTGAGGAGAGCAGAGTGTGGAACCTTGCACATGTCATCTACTGAGACTCCCAAGTTTACTTTTCCATACAATGAAAACTTGGTTGTCTTTGAAGTGTCAAGCGACAACACTCACCAGAGCGACAACAAGTATTGCGAAAAGACAAGGAGAGAAGTTGCAAGAAAAGGGATCAGGCTCACCAATCTGATGAACCTCTCCGTAATCGAAAAAATAAAATAGAAAAGTTATATACTCTGCTAAATTCTGTCTGTGTGATGAGCAAGCCATCCGAACTCGGTTCTCTTAAAATTGGATCATACATCTTGCTCCCAGTTGACAGCCCAAACCAAGAGCCTTGCAAGATTGTAGAATATGATACAAGCAAACCGGGAAAGCACGGAGCTGCAAAGGCAAGGATTGTTGCTGTCGGCATATTTGACAAGAAAAAATACCCGCACGTCTCACCAGTTTCCGCGCAGGTCCAGGTTCCTCTGATTGACAAAAGAATAGGTTCTGTGATATCAAAGACAGAATCAATAGTACAGGTGATGGACTCTGAGTCCTTTGAGGTCTTTGACGTATCTCAGATAGAAGATGAGGTAAAGGACAAGATTTCCCAAGGCCAAGACGTCGAGTACTGGAAGGTAATGGATAGAACTATTATAGTCCGAATCAAGAGCTAGATTCGGATGCTGATGATGACGAGAAAAGCCAACTGACCTTATGATGACGGTTATGAGTGCGTGAGGCATCCAAGGCTTTCTCTTATACGAATAAGTTATACGCGATGATTTTCATATATCACATGTGAAAGGTCTATGCCACGTGTGCCTTGCATCAAACGTGGAGGTTACCCTAAAGGACCATCTTGCACTCTGCAGCACCTGCCTCAATAATGTAGACAATCTGGAAAAAAATTAATTGAAAAACATATCCTCAACTGATTACAAATTGAAACTTGCATCACTTTTTTCTGGAGGAAAGGACAGCACATATGCTATATTCAAGTCCAAATCCATGGGACATGAAATATCATGCCTTGTTACGATATTTCCAAGATCAGAGGAGAGCCACCTCCTGCACCATCCAAATATAGAGATGACAAGACTTCAGGCAAGACTTGTCGGCGTTCCTCAAATAATGGTCAAGGTAGACTCGGACGACATTCGAGTCGAGGTGGCCGAGCTCAAAAAGGCGCTAGAATCGGCAAAGAAACAGTTTGGGATAGAGGGGGTTGTACACGGAGGCATACGAAGTGTCTTTCAAAAGAAACATTTTGAGAAGATCTGCTCTGATCTTGGACTTGCAGTAATCTCGCCGCTGTGGAACGTTGACGAGGCAAGCTATCTGCGAGAGCTTGTCAGCTCAGGTTTTCATTTTATTATGACAAGTGTTACGGCCGAGGGTCTTGACGGGTCATGGCTTGGAAGGGAGATATCACTTGATGATGTTGAGAAACTGATTGCAATCTCCTCAAAGTCTGGATTCCATCCATCATTTGAAGGAGGAGAGGCCGAGACATTTGTTACAGAATGCCCTCTCTTTTCTGGAACCATAAAGATAACAAAATCTCTCAAGTCATGGGACGGGTACCGAGGAAGGTTTGAAATAACCGAAGCGGTCTTGGAAGAGCAATGCTAGACAGTCTCAAGACAGGGCTTAGGGCCGCACTAAAAAAAATAGTAAACTCTTCTGCAATAGACGAAGCTCTCATCAAGGAACTTTCAAAAGACATACAGCGGGCACTTCTGCAGTCTGATGTCAACGTAAAACTTGTCTTTCAAATTACAAAAAACCTGGAGGAGCGCTCACTGAAGGAGACTCCGCCCCCTGGACTCTCAAGAAAGGATCACATTGTCAAGATATTGTACGACGAGCTCTCAAAACTTTTAGGAACTGAGAACGAGTACACTTTCAAGCCGGGAAAGATGAACCGCGTCCTGATGCTTGGAATTCAGGGAAGCGGAAAGACAACAATTACCTCCAAGCTTGCAAAGTATCTGACAAAGCAAGGATATCGAGTATGTGTAGTAGGTGCAGACACGTACAGGCCAGGCGCTCTTACGCAACTCAAGACAATGTGTGACAAGGCAAACGTCGAGGTGTATGGAGAGGAGGGAAAAAAGGACTCGCCTGAAATTGTAAAAAATGGGTTGAAACACTTTGAGGGCAAAAATTTTGATATTGTATTAATCGATACTGCGGGACGACACAAGGAAGAAAAAGATCTGCTCGACGAGATGGTTAGAATCAGCAAGGTTGCAGACCCTGACCTTGCGTTGCTTGTAATTGACGGTACCATAGGTCAGCAGTGCTACAATCAGGCAGAGGCGTTTCACAAGACAGTCCCGGTTGGCGGTATAATCATAACAAAACTTGATTCTAGCGCAAAGGGAGGAGGTGCACTTGCCGCAGCTGCTGCAACTGGTGCAAGAATCATGTACATAGGAACGGGAGAGAGAATTGACGACCTAGAAAAGTTTTCTCCAACTAGGTTTGTGGGAAGGCTGCTTGGCATGGGAGACATTCAGGCTCTGCTTGACATGGCAAAGAGGCTTGAGACTGAAGGAAACGAGGAGAGGCTCAAGAGAATATCTCATGGAAAGATGAACATGGAGGACTTTTACTTTCAAATCGAAGAGGCCACCAAGGCAGGAGGTCTTCGAAGCATAATGGAAAACATGCCGGGATTTTCCGGAATGGTAAAAGAGGACCAGCTAGATGCGCAAGAGCAGCGCATGGAGAAATGGAGATATGTCATCCAGTCCATGACAAAGGAGGAAAAGGCCGACCCTGATCTGATAAACGCATCGAGAGTGAAGAGAATTGCGCGAGGCTCGGGCTGGCCAGAACACGAAGTAAAGGAACTCCTGAAGGCATACAAGAACTCTAAGACAATGATGAAGGCATCCAAGGGACGTCAGATGCAAGGAATGCTGCGCAAGATGGGCCTTGGGTAGGAAAAAGTAAATTTTCTAGGAACTGTTTTCTCTTTGAGCGCTTTTTGAGAACACGATCTCCAGGACAGAGTTGTTGACGGTGATAAATGACTCGCAGCGCTCAACTGAGATTATTGCAACCTTGGCAAACTCGGCAAAGTATGAGGTACTGCTGCTACTTACCCAGAGCAAATCTATGGTAAGACTGTACAAGCTTGGCATATTTGATAAATTATTTGAAGCGTCGAAAGGAAACATCAAGATTCGAATAATCTGTCCAATCAACAGCGAAAACGACGATCTTATCAAGTATCTTCACACAAACTATCCGCGCATCAACATACTAAACGGCACAGAAGGCGAGATTGGACTGATTATAGTTGACAATTCTAAGTTTTTCATCTACGAAGAGAGGAGATGGTAAAGGAATTTTCAAAGACACTAGGGTTTGGCCTGTTTTCAAACAACATATCGCTTATCGAATCAATAAGGCTGTTCTTTGAACTGCTTTGGAAGTCAGACGAACTAAACAAGAAACTAAAAGATCATGAAAGGCTGCAAGCAGAGTTTATCAATATATCTAGCCATGAGATAAAGACTCCAATCCAGGCAATCCTTACTTATTCAGAACTGATGCAGTCAGAGCCTGAAAAAAACCAGACAAACGTAGACGCAATACAGCGAAACGCGCTGAGGCTCAAGCTGTTGTCAAACAACCTGCTTGACATGATCAGGATTCAAAGTAAGACCCTGATGATACGAAAGAAGAGGTTTGACCTGACTTACCTTGTTTCATCTATAGTGGACGACTTGGTATCAGATCAAGAACATGCCACCAGATACTTGTGTTGAGATATTATTTTCAGATCCGGGCCAGATCTTTGTAGAGGCAGACAAGGAGAGAGTGACCCAGATAGTCACAAACCTGATTCACAATGCGCTGAAATTTACTCGGGATGGAACCATAACTGTTGCGCTAAAGAAGGGAAAGGACGAGGTGACAGTATCCATCAAAGATACCGGCATGGAAATTGACCCAGATATAATGTCAGCCTTTTTACCAAGTTTGCAACAAAGCATCACAGCGGAACAGGCGTAGGGCTCTACATTTCAAAGAACATAGTCGAGGCACATGGGGGAAAGATTTGGGGCAGGAACAACTCAAATGGTACCGGTGCCACCTTTGCATTTACGCTGCCTGCAGCAAAAGAGTGAGATACCTTTCTTCTCTATAGAGCAAGTGATCTTTTGGCATAAAGCGTTTTAAAATAGCATGACGAAGTATATTCTAATGAACAGCTATCAATGCTACCAAGTGTTGGGCCTCAAGGACGGCGCCTCGATGAAAGACATCAAGTCGGCGTACCGTAAACTTGCACTGGAGCATCACCCAGACAAGAACAAAGGCAAGGACAACAACATGTTCAAAATTATATCCGAGGCATATCAGACGCTGCGCACAGAATACAAGAAATCTATTGGCCCAAGTTCTGGCAGCACAAGGCGTGAAGACAAAAACAGGGAAAGTGATTTTGGTCCAAAACGTCCGTGGGGTGCAAGAGACTCTGACAAGACTCCATCTGAAGATTGGACTAGGCACACAAGATATGCAGAGAGTGCCTACCAAGATTTCTGGAAACAGTACGAGGAGGCATTCTGGAATTACTATAAAAAAGTAAAGGCGGAGGTTAGGCCTGATACAGAACCTATAATGGTAGAACAGGAAGTTCCTATGTCAGTAAAAGTAGATCCTGAGAGGTGCATCGCATGCTGCAGCTGTGAGACCATTGCTCCCAAAGTATTTCATGTGGAAAAAAATGTGCGCGTAAATCCAAAATCCAAGGTAATCAACGAGGAGGGTGCGCGATCCCAAAAAATCCTTGATGCGGCACATACCTGCCCAACAAAGGCAATAAGCGTCACAAACAAAGAGACGCAGCAGAGGCTATATCCTTACTAGAACAGTTTTTTCCAATTAGGAATAATACATGCCTATAGTTAGGATAACCAGTGGACAAGAAAAAACTCGCTACCGTAATGGAGCACACGCGTGGCATCCTAAAGGAACACTCTTTGTGTGATCACTGCCTTGGCAGGATGTTTGCAGGAAGACTGGGCGTGGTCTCGCACAAGAGGCTCGGACACAAGATACGAACAAGCCTAAAGCAGAAGCAACCTCAAACGTGCTATATCTGCAAAAACCTGATGTCAAGCCTTGACATGCAGGTAAGAAAAATGATAGAGGCATCAAAAGAATACCAGTTTTCTACGTTTCTGATTGGCGCCATACTGCAGCCTTCTATTCATGACAGGGACGACATAATACGGTCCAAGTTTCAGCTCCGAGGCATTGCAAGCATTAAAAGCGATATAACCCGAGAGATGGGAAAACTTTTTTCAAGAAAGACTAGGTCTGTGGTGGACTACCAGAACCCAGACATGGTCTTTACAATTGATTTCAAAAAAGACTATTGCGAGATAAAACCAAAAGCCATTCTGTTGCAAGCAAGATACACAAAGAACATCAGGGGTCTTACTCAAAAACAAAAACCATGTGAAAACTGCGAGGGAAAGGGATGCTTTGTCTGCGAGTTTCATGGAATACGGGAATTTAACAGCGTAGAGGGAAGGATTGCTAAATTTTTGTTTGAAAAGTTTGGTGCACAGCAGGCAAAGATAACGTGGCTTGGAAGCGAGGACGAGTCAAGCCTTGTCAAGGGAAACGGAAGGCCGTTTTTTGTAAAACTTTTCAATCCGCACAGGCGAGACATCTCTGGTGGAAGAAAGATTGAACTTGACGGCGTATCAATAGAGGGACTGCGAGCCATAAACAAGATCCCTTCAGACCCTGTAAAGTTCCGAACCGTTGTAGAGTTGGAGGTAGAGGCAGAAAATGAGGTAGAACTCTCTCTTCTTGAAGAGCTGAAAAGACTCAAGGGACAGCGGCTTGTATTGTTTGAGAACTCGCACAAACAAAAGAAGACTATCTACAAGATTGGTGTAAAAAGAAGATCTGCAAACCTGTTTAAAGTAAAGATGGAGTCTGACGGAGGAATTCCACTAAAAAGATTTGTTGCAGGACAAGAAATAGAGCCCAGCATTTCTGGAATACTTGGGACAAACTGCAAATGTGTACAATTTGATTTTCACAAAATAACTATCACGAAATAACCATCACAAGATAATTTTTCTGCAAATCAATTTTTGGATTTCAAACTGTAACAAAGTTATGTTTTGTAAGATCTTTATCCATGTGGGAATTTTCAAAATTCCGAGTGCATCACTTGGAAATGTATCCAATGCCTATATGTGGAAAATCCATAAATACCATGAAAACAACAACGTCCCGATAGAAAAGAGTTACAGAAGATTGCTGCGCAACTCTTTTAAATTATTGGCTGAAGTATTTGATTCACAATTGAAAGTATTCATACCTCTACGGGAGAGTTTCGCGTGTTGGGAAATCAACGCTACGAGAATAGCAAGTTATTTTATATGTACCGTACTTTGGAGAAAACCGTGGTCATGAACAAAACTTTGATCATTGCAATACTTGGAATCTCTTCATTTCTGATGTTCTTTACAACATATGATGCTGCAGCTACTGACTTTATAATGTCTAATGACTCGGGTGGAAATACAACATGTCTTGCACTGCATGGAGTCTGGAGCTCTGACGGAAGCAAGGCTACGTGTTCAATCAGCTCTGACACCTCGCTTGGTCAAAATGACTCTGTTACTATAGGTACAGATGTAACACTTGTAAACAATGCCAACATGAGTGACCAGGCAACCATAATCAATATGGGATCTGTAATCAACAATGGTCAGCTTGCCATAATTGGAGCAAATTCGGAAAATGGGCAGGGAGGCACAGTTACTAACTTTGGCACAGTTGACAACAGGGGCGTTCTCTCATCAACTGGTTCATCAGGTACCATCTCAAATGAATACTCGGGAACAGTAACCAACGAGGGCATACTCCACATAGATAATTTCTTTGACAACAGCGGCGGTCTTGTCCTAAATCAGCAGGGAGGGACTCTTTCAAACCTTGGCATAATCGAGATTGATAGCGGAACATTTGACAACAAGGGCTATTTTACAAACACGGGGCTTCTATCACTGCCGCCTGAGATGTCTAACTATACGGCACTTGACAACGTCGGAACAGTAACACTCCTTTCCAACATGGTACTAAATTCAAGCGGTACCATGGTCGTAGGCAGTGGCACCACCCTTGATATCAGTCCTGGCATAAATGTGACAAACTTGGGAAACATCACAAATGCAAACACAATCACAAACGCTGGCATAATTGACAACAAAAAAATTCTTGAAAACAATGGCAAAGTGACAGACAGCTGCGGGTCAACCTTTACAAACACTGGGACGCTGCAGGGAAATCAACCTACACCTGGATGTTCCACTATAATTAAACTGACGCCAAACCCGGCCTCTGCTCCATTGAAATCGCCCATAACGTTTACTGCAATGGTCTATGATCCAAACGGTACCCGAACAAAGCCATCAGGATCTGTAACATTTAGCGATGCAAACTCTGGGGGCTCATTTGGTTCCACAACATGCTCCCAACAAAACAATGGGTCACTTGCATGCAGCGCAGTCTACACCACCCCGTCTTTATCAAAATCAATAACAATCATGGCAAACTATGGCGGTGGCTTTGTGCATAAAGCAGGAACATCAAGCGCAAGCCTTACCGTAAAATCGTCTACTAGCACTACCCTGGCAATATCTGCAAACCCTTCAGTGTCTGGACAATATCTTATATTCACTGCAACCGTATCCCCTGACTCGTCTACAGGGACAGTCCAATTCCAAGTAGACGGGGCAGATGTGGGATTGCCAGTATCGCTTGCTGGAGGACAGGCAGCATGGAGTACATCCTCTCTTCCAGTAGGCCTGCATGTTATTACGGCAGTGTACTCTGGGAACTCTAACTCTTTTTCAAGTACCGGCATTGTGACACAGACAGTAAACCAAGCCAATGTTGCAACAATGCTGTCATCATCGCAAGATCCATCCGCATCGGGACAATCGGTAACCATAACCACTACAGTCAACGCTGAATATCCAGGATCTGGAACTCCGACAGGTACTGTAACATTCTATGAGGACGGGCAAAGCATTGGCACTGATACTCTAGGTGGACATGATGCCTCAGTTAGCATAACCCCGTATGGGTCTCACACAATATCTGCAACATACTCGGGTGATTCTAACTTTGCAGCAGGATACTCTGCCCAACTTGCTCAGACAGTAAGCCAGGCAAGCGCTGTTACTGTTTCCTCGTCACAGAATCCGTCCGTGTTGGATCAGCCAATAACACTTACCGCCACAGTATCTCCTGCACCGCAGAGCTCAAACATACCAACCGGCAGTGTGCAGTTTGCAATTGACGGAGCAAACGTAGGGCAGTCTGTTGCACTAAGCGGAACAACTGCCTCACTTAACATGACACTGTCAGGTGGCAACCACACAATATCTGCAACATACCTTGGGGACTCAAACTTTCTTTCAAGCACCTCGCCTGCCCTTGTGCAGTTTACATCCGCGCCAACAACCATGACAATATCATCCCTACAAAATCCCTCTGTTGTAGGCCAGCAAGTATCCATTACCGCCGCAGTCTCTGCCACAACCCAGGGGGATGCAATCCCTACAGGCATAGTGACATTCTATGACGGTCAATCCATCATAGGAACAAGCATGATTTCCAACGGACAGTCAAGCTTTGATACCTCATCTCTCTCGGAAGGCTCGCACAATCTCAACGCAATTTATTCAGGTGACGCAAACTTTGCTTCCAGCACATCTGACTCTATAACCCAGGTGGTCAATCCAACCCCAATACTTCCACAAAACTCAACTCTTCCACAAAATACCACAACCACGACTCCCTCACAGCAAAACTCTTCGAACACGCAGACCACTACAACACAGAGCCCAACGACGACACAAGATCCTACGGAGACAGAGCAGCCTCCAATTGTAACGGGACAAAACCCGGACCATCATGATCCGTTTTGGCATAAGCACCACGGGCATAACCAGCATTTCGTAAACGACAACGGATGGACAAATGGCATCTCAAACAATCCAAACAATCCAAACTCTGCACTGCAACAACAACAGTGGCAAACATGGGGAGAGGGCAACAAAATTTCCAATGGTCAAAACAATCGAGATCCTACTGCAAGTCAACAACAGCAACAACAGCAGCAACAACAGCAACAACAGCAGCAACAACAGCAACAACAGCAGCAACAACAGCAGCAACAGCAGCAACAACAGCAGCAACAGCAGCAACAACAGCAGCAACAGCAGCAACAACAGCAACAACAGCAGCAACAGCAGCAGCAACAACAGCAACAACAGCAACAACAGCAGCAACAGCAGCAACAACAGCAAAACGACCATGGGAATGGAGACCACGGTGACCATGGAGACCATGGGGGGCATGGACATGGCGGGCACTAGGTCGTTTGCTATGAAAGATTTGTATACGGTTAACTCAGATTAGATGAAGCCATGAATAATATGATAAAAATTTCTCTCATACTTGCAATGCTGTTATCTGTCTCTATCCTCACTCAATCATCATATGCCGCTTCACAAAACTCAACTATACCTGACTCGGTAAAGAAAAATGCCAAGTCTTGGGTAAACGGTCAGATAAGTGACAGCGATTTTCTAAAAGTTTTACAGCAACTTGTGAATAACGGAATGCTTGTTCTATCGACACAAAGCCACATCTCGCAATCTTCGACCAATACTAATCAGAATTGCTTGAGTGCACCTACCGCTGGAATAAATTGGAGTGGGTGTGATCTCTCAGGAAGAATTCTGTCTGGAGTAAACCTCAGTGGTGCTGATCTTTCTGGCTCCACACTCAAGGGAGTAGACCTTTCAAAATCTGATCTCAGTGGTGCTGACCTTTCAGGTGCAAATCTCTATGGCGCTGACTTGGAAGGTGCAAATCTTCAGGGAACCAAGTTTTATGGGACCAATTTCATGAACGCAAATCTTAACGGTGCAACACTAACAGATGCCAAGTTTGCAGGAGCTGATCTTAATAATGCAAATCTGTCAGGGGCCAACTTGGCTTTTGAAAGTCTGGTTGACGTAAAACTAAGTGGCACAAACCTCAGTGGTGCAGATCTTTCAGGCGCAGACCTGAGCCGAGCATACATTGCCAATGCAAAACTAACTGACGGAAGATTCTATGGGACAAACTTTTTTGCCGCAAATCTAAAGGGAACTGACATGTCAAACTCGGAACTTGCCGGTGCAAACTTTTTCAACGCTAATCTAGTAGGTGCAAACCTTGCCTCCGCCGATCTTCCAGATGTGAATCTTTCATTTGCTGATCTTACTGGAGCCAATCTCTCAGACACAAGCCTTGTAGACTCGAAGTTGACCTGGTCAAAACTTGTGCAGACAAAACTTGAAGGGTCTGACTTGTCCGGAACAGACCTTAGCAATGCAGATCTTACCGGAACTGACCTAAAAGGCGCTGACCTTACAGCCACTAAACTAGACAATGCAAAACTTGTCAATACAATCAGGCAATGCCTCAACAATCCAATCTGCCTTGATTAAATGGCAAGACATCAGGGCCTGGTTTTCAAAACCTCAAAAACATTAAGTAAATCTCAAGAAGACTAGCTATATGGATTCTGTTACAGAGACATGTGTTGTGCCAGTGCCCAAAGACAAGGTATTCCAGTTCTTGTCTGACATTGAAAACCTCGCCAAGTGGAGCACACAATTTGTGAAAAAATTGATTGTTGTAAATGGAAAACACAAAGCAATAACTCCGATGGGAGAGGTCTTTTTGAGGATTGAATCTGATAAGAGATCTGGCCTAATTGATATCTATGCCGGCATCACAGAGCAGGAAATGACGCCTGCATACCTGCGGGTGATACCGTTTTCAGAGGATTCTACTGGAGTGATGTTTACATTTTTCAAGTGGGCAAGCACTGATGATGTGGCCTGGAAAATCTTTTGTGAATGGATAAAAGTCGAGGTTGGCAATATCAAGAGATGCTTTTCTTAAACTGCCAGAACAATCGTGACACACAAATAAATAATTGATATCCGGTACGGTACTCAGAGATATCTAAATGATTGTACATTGTCCAGATTGTAAGAGGCCATTAATTGAGTTTGATCAAGGGTCTGGAAACTATCATTGCTCAAACCCCTCCTGCAACTTTCAATATCTTGAGATGATAACCGGAAAGGAGCACAGAAAGAGCAGGGAGGTTGAGGAAATGGATAACATACCTTCTTCAAACAGCCTTGACAAAAAACCAAAACGCATACTTGTTGGACTTGCAATTGAAAACTCGCTTCTTAACATAGGGCACTCTATATTTGACAAGGTAACTTCAAAGCTGCGAGAAGAATATAACGCCAACGTCTTTGATTGTCTTGAAAACCCGCAATACCTCAAACAAATAATGAAGGCAAATTTTGACAAAAAAGTACAAGAAGTGATGTACAAATCGATAAAGACAATCTTGGGCGAATTTGCATACTATGATTCTATCCGGCAGTTTCTTGATGAACTGAACAACAAAAATTGATTTCCAAAATTGGGAAATAATGTGCAATATTGTCAGCTCATGGGTACGGTACAAATTGTTTTATACCAATTCGAGATGTTTTGAATCGGAAATGCTTGTTGGGAATGAATTTGTGAGACGCGAGGACCCCTTGCCTGGAAGAAACGGGAGGCTAGTATCCAAGGCAAAAGATGACAGTTCAGTTACCATCCTGGTTCCCACACTATTTGAGATGTCAAAGGCAATAATGAAAATGCGATGCGATCTAGAAAAGACAGACGTCGACGAGAAAATATTAGAGGAATTTTCAAGACTCGAGTCTGCATTGATGAAGATGACAATTGACATCGAGTATCTGAGAAGAAAAGGCCACTAGCTGCATGGCATCCAAATTTGCCCAAGTTCCCGTTGAAGAGTAAATACTACATAAAATTTCTATAAAATTTCTACGAAGAATTTATCAACTAATCAGGATCAGGTACACTATGCCACGCAAAGAATACAAGACAATTACCGTGAAAGAGCAGACTTTTGTCAGATTTCTCAAGGCAGTTCATGACGCCAAGAAGGCAAATCCAGAGCTTGACAACAGTGTCTTTCTTGAAAAATTGTTAGACTCTTACAGAAAGAAAGGCTAAAGCAAGAACCTTTCAAACATTGGAAAAACCCATGACTTGTATGATTTAAGATCCTAGAGAACCATGTCAAGGTTTTATTATAGTTGGAATGAAGGTTTTTTTGATTGGATCCGCTGTTAAAGGTAAATGAGGCTCACAAAAACGGCATTTTGTCTGACAAGGTTCACTCTCTAATAGTCAAGAGATTTGGCCTGGTGCTAGAAGGCATAGCAAGAATAGAAAAGGCATCTGGGCTACACTTTCCACTGGCATACATCGAGCCAGCAGTTGTCATATCACAACCTGCAGACTCATTTGATTATGGCATCTTCTTTGCGCGAACTATTCCAGTCATCGCAAACGAAAAAGTGGAGATTATAATCCAGATAACTGCTCCCCTTGTAGCTTACGGGCTAAAAGGAACAATTCATGCGATACTTGCGCACGAGTTTTTGCATTATCTTGAACTGATAAAGAGAATATCAAAGATGGAGATAATATCAGATGAGATAACAGGAAACCTCTTTGAGAGCATGTATGCTGACACAACCAGGCTTTTTGAGCCAAGAGCCGTCTTTGATGACAAGACGCTCCTGTTGCACATAACAAAAAAGTTTCCAGAGGGGTTTCGCGACTACAAGTTAGAGGACAAGGTGATCAAAAACTGGATCCAAAAGAAGCTTCCCTCGATAAATGTCGCGCTTGACAGCAATGTTGTAAAGATAAAGGCAGACGTTCTTGCCAAGACCAAAATCGACCCTGCCTTGTTTGCCAAGATTGGTGAGATAGAGCAAAGATCTTCAAAATTACGAAAGAAGAAACTGTATTAATTATTTTGTAAATTCGGTGTATCCGCACTTGCCGCAGGTTCTTCTGTCCTTATGTTCTGACATGAAGACTCCCTTGCCGCATCTGGAACATTCTTTTCTGGATTTTTCTGCCTTGTCACCGTTTACCTTGTAGTACTTGTAGACTGAAGGGCTAGTTCCTTTCTTGCCTGCCATTACTTTGTCTCTTCCTTCTTTTCTTCAGCAGGCTTTGCCTCGCCTTCTTTTGGAGGAACCGCCTTTGCTTTTTCGAGTCTCTTGAAAACCGCTGCTTTGAGATGCTCTTTTGCCAACTTCTCGTCCTCGTAGACGTAGAAGGTGCCTGAAAGTAGTGGCCTTCCTGTATCGTTTTTGAGATTTATAGGAATTACAATCTTGCCTTCAAGATTGAATTGTTTTGATATCATCTCTGCAGCCTCTAACCTTTTGAGCTTTCCAGCTAGTCCCTTGAAAGTACACGTAATCTCTCTTCTTGACAGTAGAGGATTCTTTACATCCCGTGTTACTTCAATCATGGACATGTATCGTGAATCGTCTTTATTGCGAATATAAATCTTGACTGTAAAATAGCTAAACATTTTAAGAAATTAGAGTCTCGATAGATTGTGGATCGTTTCATGCTTCACCTCAAGAACTCTGGATATCTTCCACACGATGCTCCAATCTTGTTGAAAAAAGCCGACGACTTGATTGCAGATATGGATGCTCTTATTCGGGACACTAGGGTCTCGAAAAAATATCTAGAGTTTGACGTATCGATTGCAAAAGAAAATCTTGATCAGTTGGTGGAAAAGCTAGAACCTCTTGGAGATCTTGATCATGCAAGACATCTGGTGGAAGAAGAGATAGAAAAAGAAAAAGCTCTTGATGACGCTGTATTCTATTTCAACAACGAAAGATTTTGGGAGTGCCACGAGGTTCTTGAAAGTGTATGGAAGACAACATATGAAGGCGAAAAGGATCTCGTCAATGGAATAATTCTTGTTGCAGCTGCACTTGTACACAATCAAAAAGATGAGGATGATATCTGCATCTCCATAATGGACCGTGCAATGGAAAAACTCGGTCGCTCACACGGAAAATATCACGGCATAGACGTTGACGAGTTTAAGAACAAAGTCTCTGACATCATCAAGACTAAAAAGATCAGTACCTTTGCTATTTGATTAGACTAATTGCAGTCTTGATAACGTCTGCTCCGGCAAGAAGTCCAACCTTTCCATTCTTTGCCTGATCTTCTGTAAATCTTACGGTCCCGTCCTTTTTTACCATGTCTCCTGAAATCAACACGGGTACTGGGTCATCGCTGTGGCCCTTGTTTATGCACGGAGTAGAGTGGTCACCAGATATCACTACAGCGACCTTTGAGGTATCTATGATATCAAGGAGCGTCCCAAAAAATCTCTTGTCAATCTCTTCTATGTTGTGCATCTTTCCCAAGGCATCTCCGTCGTGGCCAAACTCGTCTGGACCCTTGATGTGAACATAAATCGCGTTCTGGGTCTCCATTGCCTTTGCTGCCACTCTTGCCTTTTCCTCGTAATCATTAAGGCCGCCTGCGTTGAAAGTCTGCATCTTGAGCACGTTGGCAATGCCGATTTCTACTGGCATGTCGACAATGCATGAAAACTTCATTCCGTGCAGTTGGTTGATGGGGGCCACATCCGGAAACTTGTTTCCTGCATCACGCAAAAGTATAGAGTTTAAGAGTTTCTTGCCCTGCGCTGCTCTTCTCTTGTTTACCTCGCTGTTTTTCATGATGACAAGTGACTGGTCTGTAAACTCGTTTATCAGAGAAGCCGAGAGTTTTGCACCCGGTGACTCGTTTAATGGAAGAGACTTTTCAATCTTCAAGTAGTCGCCTACTGCCTTGGCAACTCCCATGCCGTCGATTCTTGCATACGCTGGGTCTGTATTGGATACATCGGGAGACAGAAATTCGCCTTCGCATCTTATTCTGGCAATTACCCTGTGGCCAATGGTTGGGGATACTGCAACGGTTGCCTTTGGATTTGAGAACTTGATCTTTTGTTCAAGTTCCTTGGCAATTGCTACTGCATCCTCTTTTTCTATCTTTCTGCCTGCCCTCCTGTCTGTTATTACGCGTTCATCGTTTACTGTGGAAAAATTTCCGCGGAGAGCCAAGTCGCCGTTCCTAAAATCAATACCGATGCCAATTGACTCTATTACACCCCTTCCGACATATTCTGAGTTTACAAACTTGTATCCAAGCATGTTAAAGACTGCAATATCTGATTGCGGCGCAATACCCTTTCCGACAGAGATGACCTCGCCTATTGTGCCGTTTCTTGCAAGTTTATCCAAGTTTGGAGTCTTGGCATAGCTTAGAGG
>JAGWGO010000185.1 GCA_028867395.1 Nitrososphaerota archaeon
AGTCTTGACTGCTTGAACTGCCTCACTAATTTCTTTTAGGTGCTGAACCAACAAGGGATTGATCTTTTTTGTTGTACCAAACAATCCCTTCTTTTCAACACCTATCTTTGCTGCCAACTCGGGAGCAATCTCGTACTCTTCGGCTTTTGACAGACCTACATTTTTTTCCACCTTGATTAGCAAACCTTTTTCTAACAATTTTTTAGCGGCATCTTCGACCTCTGTCTTTCCCAACATGGTGGTCCAAACTATCTGCCCAACCTTGTGGTATCCTTGCCTTACTGATTCTAAAACAACAACCTCGACAATTCTTCTATATCCTTCATCTGCCTTGGCATTTTCAAAGTCTTTGTCCCTTACTGCCTTCTTGGCATTTTTCACATCTATCTCAATTGAGCGCTTCAATGCCTCGATAGATTCCGGGATGCTGTTTAGGAGAGAATGATAACACGCCTTGTTATACCACGACATGCCGTCGGTTGGATTGATCTCAATTGATTTCTCAACACACTCTAGTGCCTTTTCATAATTTTTTTGTCTGTAATATATCAGGCCTTTAAGATTCCAAGCTTCAGAATTTGTGACATCAATCTCGTGCACCTTGTTGTAAGATTCCATGGCACCTGCAAAATCGCCCATGTGAAATCTGGCATAACCCAATTTCAAAATCGAGTCTACATGTCCTGGGTCTATCTGTATGGCTGCCTCAAAAGCAGCAGCAGCATCCTCCATCCTCTCATCGGCCATCATGGAGACTCCTTTTTTGTACATCTTGTCTCTTGTATAGTTGGGGTTTGTCAGCTTTGACTCTGATACGTCTATTGAGGTCTCAGGGTCTTCTTTACTCTTGGATGATTCTGAGCTGCCTTTGAATAATTTTTTCACGGCTGGTAAAATATGGATTTCCCGTAGATAAATACCATTCCGGCTGGGCTAAAAAGTAAATTTTATTGGCAAACGGTCTTTATAACACCTGATAAATACAAAAATACTCAGGGATTACACCTAGGATATGTCAGCCAGAGATAAGACAATAGAGATTACAGGGGAATCGCCGTTTAATCTATCATCAGGAGTTTTTGAGGTACAGATCTCAATTTGTGATTATCCACCTTCTCAGGAAGACATCAAACGAAGAAATTTTCCAGTTATCTGGAAAGATAATTTTCATCTACGTGTAAAAGACAAAAAATTTACCCAAACTCTTGGCTCACCTCGAAATCCAATACCAGATTTTGTCTTTACAAGAGGTTCTGTCTGGATTGTGGTCCAAGATCAGTTCTCATCTATTCATTCTGCTTTTCAAATAGACGTGCCACAGATTCTAGGCGAGCCATCTCCTCCTCCAAGCATTGAAAAAGAGCAAGTGGCAAAGAGCCCAAAACCTCCTACTGAATATTATTATCCAACTCCGGGCAGTCCTGGACCGAGAGGTCCCCCGGGTCAACCAGGAGTTCAGGGTCCATCAGGCCCGCCAGGTCCACAAGGACAGATGGGGCCACAGGGACTTCCAGGTCCACAAGGGGATAAGGGTCTACCAGGTCCTCAAGGGCTTCCAGGAGACAAAGGTCCGATAGGTCCATCTGGAGACAAAGGTGACAGAGGCGACAAAGGTCCAACTGGAGATAAAGGAATAACAGGCGACAAGGGCCCTTCGGGAGACAAGGGTCCACGTGGCGACAAAGGTGAGACTGGAGACAAGGGCGACAAGGGAGACAAGGGAGACAAGGGAGAGAAAGGAATCACAGGAGAGATAGGACTTCCAGGCGACAAAGGTCCAACTGGACCTCCTGGTCTTGCAGGAGACAAAGGAATTCAAGGTCCGCCTGGAGAAAAAGGTCCAAAAGGTCCAGCAGGTCCATTAGGCGACAAAGGTCCACTTGGTCCGCAAGGACCTCAAGGAGACAAGGGACTTACAGGTCCACAAGGGCTTCCAGGCGACAAAGGTCCACAAGGTCCACAAGGCCCTCCTGGAGAACAAGGTCGAACAGGAATTCCAGGACCTCAAGGTGAGAAGGGTCCGAGAGGTTTACCCGGTGCTCCTGGTGAACAAGGTCCGCGAGGTCCACCAGGCCCTCAGGGACCGCCAGGTCCTCAGGGCATCCAAGGTCCACAAGGCGACAAAGGTCCACTTGGTCCGCAAGGCCAGTCAGGCGACAAAGGTCCACAAGGCGTTCAAGGTCCCCAGGGTGACAAGGGAGTTACAGGTCCTCCAGGCTCTCCAGGCGACAAAGGTCCACATGGTCCGCAGGGCCCTATGGGTGAACAAGGCCCAAGAGGTCCTCCAGGTCCGCCAGGTCCTGCAGGGCAGCCGGGTTTCTCAGAACAACAAAAACAATTGGTTACTCATCTTCTAGAGATACTTGCATCAAAGAACTTGATAACAACAGAACAACAAATAAAATTGCTAAGCTTCCTTTATTAGAAAATATTTTTTGTAACTGATAATCTTTATCATCGCACGAAACACGTCACAACTTTGTAGATATAATACTTGATGACAATTCATTTTTTGCTTGAAACTAAAGAAATTTTTTTGCCTGAAACTGCCAATAACTTGAGAAATCAACAGCCAGGCATGAAGCTAAAATATTGAAATTATCGCCTGATTACAAGCGATAATTTTTTGATTTTATCTTCTGCGTTTTGCTGCAGATCTCTTTTTAGCTTTTTTACCTGCTGTTCTTTTTGCTGCAGATCTTCTCTTTGGAGCTTTTCTCTTTGGAGCTGATCTTTTAGCAGCTTTTTTAGCGCGTCTTTTAGTTGCCATTGCAACATTTTACATTTCACTTGTTTTTCTATCGTTACGCTTAAGAAAATTACACTAAATGATGATTTTGTATCAACAAATTTTGCATAAAATTTGAAAATTTTGATCGCGTTTTGATCAGTAAACTGATTCAGATGATGGGCGTCTTCCTTGCAACCAAGAGATCTGACCACATTGTGTACATCTGTATTGTCGTCGCCTCTTGTATGTTGGTATTTCAGGCATGAAAACTATCTCTTGTCGTGTCTTTGAAAGACATTTCTTACACCATCTGTTTTCAGATTCCATTTCCATAAACTATAAAGGATTTGCACAAAAATATCAATTGCTATTTATTTTTCACTATGGTGAGCACATCTTCATCTTCTAATATGTGACTCAGGCCTACTCTCTGGCCGCCAAACTTGACGCTCTTTCCCCAAACAAGGGCATATCTGAAATCTTTTTTCAAGTCTCGATGAAGCTTATTGCATACATCCAATACTGTGGAATTGCGTCTAACTATGAGTGGTTCCTTGTAATCCGTCTCGCCGCCTTTTGGTCTCATGTATATTCTGATAAAGTCTAATTTTTCGTAAATTGCATCCTTGAGGGCATTGATGTTAACGTCCGCGTCTGCAGAAATCGGTATGATTTTTGATTTTACCTTTTCTTGCAGTTCATTTAGAAAACCTTGGTTTACCAAGTCAATCTTGTTCATTATGGTCAATGACTCGACGTAAAACTTGTTTCCTGAAACAAAATCTATCAATTGTTCAGAGTCT
>JAGWGO010000186.1 GCA_028867395.1 Nitrososphaerota archaeon
AACAGAAGATTGGTGACATGATATCGCAGTATGCCAAGCGACTCAAAGCAAGACAGATTCCACTTGAAGAACTAGCCTTTAATGTAATGATAAGTAAGGCACCATCAGAATATGTCAAGACTGTTCCGCAACACATACGTGCTGCCAAATTGTTAGAATCAACTAGAGAGATTAAAAAAGGCGATATTATATCATATGTAAAAATAATCAATAAACCCGGTGTAAAACCCGTCGAAATGGCAAGACCTGATGAGATAGACTCTACGAAATATGTAGAGTTCATGGAAAGTACGTTTGATCAGATACTTTCATCCATGGATCTTGATTTCAATACTCTGATTGGCGCTCCAAAACAGACTGGACTGGATCAATTTTTCTGGAACTAGAAATGGATTGTTCAATATGTGGTTCACCAATGGATATTATACGTGAAAATAAAACAGAAGATAACCAAGGGTCAAGAGAGGGATTGAAAAGATATCGATGTTTTTGTTGCAATTATAACATGAAATAGCCAATAATAAGACGAATTACATCTTTCCAAATTCGTCTTCGTCAGAATACGCGCGTTCTGCGTGCTCTTCTATATCAAGACCCGCTTCTTCCACTTTGGGAGAGACACGTATGCCTATAAGCACATCCAACACCTTCAATATTGCATAGGTTCCAAAGAAACCCATTACTCCGGCAACTCCAACCCCTATTGATTGAACCAATAACTGATGTGGATTTCCAAACAACAATCCGTTTGGCCCAGACGCATTAACGGCGGTGCTTGCAAAGACTCCGATTGCCAGTGAACCTACGATACCTGCTACACCATGTACTGAGCTAACATCAAGTGCATCATCAATGTGTAGTTTTTCTTTGAAGAATATCACTCCTAGGTATGACACTACACCAATAGCAATTCCTATGACAAAACTATGTTCTACACTTACATATCCGGATGCCGGAGTGATGCCTGCAAGACCAGCAATGGCACCGTTGATAGCAGCTATTACGCTTGGCTTACCCGTCTTCATCCAAGATAGACCCACCCATATTAGAGCAGAAACTGATGATGCAATGTGTGTATTGATTATTGTATTTCCAGCAAGACTTCCAGACGCTAGCGCGCTTCCAGCATTGAATCCAAACCATCCTAACCACAAAAGCGATGAACCTAAAACTGCCAGCGGGATGCTGTGCGGAATCATAATCGATGGGCCGTAATTTAATCTCCTTCCGAGAGCCAGCGCTGCAGCTAACGCCCCCATGCCAGCACTAGTGTGAATCACAATGCCGCCAGCAAAATCCACAACGCCCATCTTTCCTAGCCATCCTCCTCCCCAGACCCAGTGAACAAGTGGGTAGTAAATGAGGCCACTCCAGGCCACAATAAATAATACATAAGCACTAAACTTCATCCTTTCTGCAATTGCGCCAGTAAGTAAGAGAGGAGTAATAGTTGCAAACATCATCTGGAATTTTGCAAACAGCACACCGGGAATTGTCGGGGCATAATGCAATCCATTGTTGTATGGAACGTTTTTGAGGAAGATCCAATCCATGTTGCCGACAAGACCCACTCCTGTATCTGGACCAAACGATAGACTGAACCCAAATGTAAACCACATTACACTAAGAATTGCCAGGCCAAAGAAGATCTGCATGAAAACTGAAACTGTGTTTTTCTTTCTTAGCAATCCAGCTTCGAACAATCCCAATGCAGGGATCATCAATAATACAAGACTAGATGCAATAAGCATCCAGGCTGTGTCTCCTGTGTCGATTGGCAAGATTTATCTTTTAAAAAAACAGCGGTATAAAAAGTAATTGCTTTTTTGCGATTCAGATCAGGTGATAATCTTACACAAGATTTTTTAATGCGTATCAGAATTTTGTTTCAACTTTGATCAAGATCGAAATCATACTACCCGAAAATGAAGTAAGGCCAATCAGTGACGCATTGAAAAAACTGGCAGTAGGTGGAATTACTGCTTACAGAGGATGGGGAAGAGGAAAAACAGTTAGCCCACAACTACACGCGTCAAAAGGAACAGAAATTTTCACACCTGAATTTGGTGAAAGATTCATCGTGGAGGTTATAGTTCCAGATGATAAGAAAAATGACGTTGTAGAGATTGTACGATCAAAAGCAAAATTGGGAAAGATATTCGTGACACCAATTACAGAAGCTTTTGATATTCAGACAGAAAAGAAAGACGAACAAACAATTTAAAATCAAAATTTCGTAATTGTTATTTAGTGCCAGTCAAAGATACAACTAGTTTATGATCAGGATAGAAGCAGTAGTGGGTCAAGGAGATATCAAGGCAATTAGCGATGGCTTGAAAAAAATTCATGTCGGTGGAATTACTGTGATGAAAGTTAGGGGACGCGGAAAGAGTTCGAGCCCAAAACTTCATGCCGCAAAAGGAACGGAGATTTTCGTACCAGAATTTAATGACAAGTACATTGTCCAAGTAATTGTTGAGGAAAAAAATGAAACCGAAGTAATTAGCATAGTCAAAAATAATGCGAAAATCGGCAAAATTTTCATATCGCCAGTCACTCGAGCCATAGACATAGCATCTTCGGCAGAAAATGAAAAGGCAATTTAAGTACGAATATCGGCATTTAGTTTTTATGATGTATAATTTATAATTATGTTGACTGGATTTTTGCCCAGCATATCAAACCGTTCTCATCAAATTATTAGACCTATGTAAAATGTGACGAATTTTAAAAAAATGAAATAACGAAAAGAGATGCATTATTCTGCGTACTTAGATCGTTATCCTAGATTTGGATCTCAAATAGAAAACCATTGTAATCATAGATAGCGTAAGTATCAAGATCGGGACAGTGTTAAATTCAGGCACTATCTGGGTGCCGATTATTGTTATCCCCGTATTTTTGGATTCAAATGGAATGGCAAGTGTCCTGCTTACAGTATCAGTCCTTGTTTCATTGAATGCAGTCGATACACCGTCATCCTGTACTAAATAACTATTATCCTGACCGTTTTGCTTTGCATCAATCAATGAGCGAGGTAAAGTAATTGACAAGATACCTGCGCCAGAAGGTTGTATGCGTATAGTCAAAGAGTTTGCAGATTGGGTCGGTACTATTCCCAATACCTTGCCATTTGTTATCTTATATGTGGCATTGTAGGTTTGACCTTGAATAGTAATTGGGACAGTTAATGATGACCCTACAAACTGAAAAGTGGCTTTTGCGGTATTATCTTTACTTCCATATGTTACATCAACTTCGTAGGTCCCTGTAGCGGTCCACAAACCCCCTCCCGCTGTAACTGTTGTAGAAAAGGTATCATCCTGATTTGGCGTTACTTGTCCAATTAATACAATATTATTGGATGGATCACGTACAACTATCGATATCGGAACATTAAGCTGTGTGCTTACTGTTCCAGAGATAACCATTTGATCGCCATCAGCATATGTTGGTTGGTTGGTAGTTACCTTAATGGAGGCAGTCTGAGCAGATGCAGGAAACAAACAGGAGAAACCTAT
>JAGWGO010000187.1 GCA_028867395.1 Nitrososphaerota archaeon
CCCTGACAATCGTATCGTAATTGGTTACGAAAAACCAGAGCTTCGTATTCTCAATGCTCGCAAGCGTGATACTGGTGAGTATCTATTTGCTCTCGACGAACAGGATGCTGATTATATGGTCCAGCATTTTGCACCTGACTATGATTTGAATTCTCTTGCTGATGCACAAGGATTTGAAGGTGTTGTTGTTGTGCTAAAGTCTGGTGAGTGGTTTAAAGCAAAAACTCCATGGTATGCTGCCCTTCACCACACAAAGGATTCGATCAACTCGAAGCGTCGCCTGTTTGAGTGCGTTGTAACGGAAGCGTCGGACGATCTCAAGGCAATGTTCTTTGATGATCCGGTAGCAATGAAGCTGATTCTCGAAATGGAAGCTCTTGTTGTTCCAAAGTTCGACCACTTTGTCGCTTTGGTTGAGAAGTTCCACAAGGAAAATGCTGCACTCGACCGCAAGTCGTATGCAATCAAGGGCCAGCAGGAACTTCAGC
This sequence comes from Nitrososphaerota archaeon, assembly GCA_028867395.1. GTDB lineage: Archaea > Thermoproteota > Nitrososphaeria > Nitrososphaerales > Nitrosopumilaceae > Nitrosotalea. The sequence continues at coordinate 489 of JAGWGO010000187.1, forward strand.
GTGAGGTGTTCAGCCTTGCGATGCAGAAGTATCTCGGTCGTGAAGTTGACTATAAGGAATGGGCTATCAAGCATATTGAGATGTTCGGTGTGAAAGACGAAGTGATAAATACGGAGGAGTAATGGATCCAGGACGTTTTAGCTGGAGCGTGAAGAAAGATTCAATGCATATTGAAATCTTTTGCGACGGCAAGAAGGTAATGAGCTTTTTTGTCGGTGAAGTGCTTGACGTCGTCGGTCGCAAGAAAATTATGGAACATATCCAGGAGATTGAAAAGTCTCCCTGGATATCCTCCTGGCACAAAAAGGATTAGCGTGCTTACACCAATGGATGCATTCGGTCGTTTGAAGAAGTCTGGTGCGTTTGTAGACAAGACCAGCGAACCGCACCAGCTTTGGTTTTGGCATGTTATTGGTGGTGGATTTGAGTGTATGGCTCGTCGCAATGCAGATGGTAGTGGTGCTCCAACGATTTATCGCGAATTCCACATAAACGACTCACCGTTGTATCCAAAACGCTACTTCTAACACCCCAAAAGTTACTCGGTTGATTAGTTAGGGCTAGAAAATCGGACCTTTCCTTTTGTCGTAATAAATACCCAGTCTCACCATAACTGGAGCGATTTACTATGACAGATTTAAACAAACTTCGTCGACTTGCAGGTGTTCCTGTTGATCTATCGAAAGTCGAGAATGCTCGCACAACAATTGTGACCCCAAAGCGTATTCCCTTTTCTTCAACTTTGATTGAAGCAGCAAAGGTTCCACAACATCGTGGTGAACTTGCTCCAAAAAACAAGAAGAACATGCGTCAACGTGTTTCATGTGCAAAGAAAGCATTGGAAGCACTTGAGCTTGCACGCGATGAACTAATGTCACTCCCAGCAATTGATTATATGGAAGATATCCCAGATGTAATTCGTCAATTACACCAAATGCTTCATGGCGAAGATGGAACAGGTGGTTTGCATCACTTGCATCGCCAATACGAACGTCAATATAATGATATGGAATTCCCTGAAGATTTAGAAAATACTGAACCAGGAATGGACGGTAATCCAACCGAAGAAGAACTTCACGCCAAGGAAAAGGCTGCTTCACAAAAAAAGAAAGAAAATGAGAGAAAGAAATTAAAAGAAGGTGAACAGGCCGTTGACAAAATGTTAAACGGAAAGAATGCCCTTGCAAATTCAGTAAAGGGACAGGGTGGTATTGTAGATCAAATGGACGGTGAAGGTTCGAATACAGCTGATGCAACAGCTGAACAAGAAGAGAATTTCTTTGGTATGTCACTTGGATCAAAGACACACACACGTCGTCCTAACCTTTCATCTGGCGGACATCCAAACGATAAAATTAAACCAGACGCGGTTGCAGCAGCAAAGGAAGCTGATATTACAAAACCAAAGTCTAATAATCCATTTGGTGGAAAGTCTGAAGAGGAAGAACAGTGGGGTGTTCACCACACAGGTGAAAACACAAACAAAAGTGTTGAAGAATTACGACACGAATTAAGTGCAGCTAGAAAGGCTGGTGATACAAAGCGTATTCGTCAAAAGGAATTTGCAATTCGGGCAAAGACCGGCTGGGGTTCAGTTGAACAAGAAGAAAAGGCCCATAAACCAGAATGGTTATTAAAGGCTGAACTTGCTGCTGAAGAAAAGGAAAAGAAAGACGAGGAAGATTGTGCAACATCAATGCCTATGGTTGGCGAAGGTAAGAAACCAAAGTGGCTTGAAAAGGCTGAAGTTAAAGCTGAAAAGAAAGAAGGCAAAAAAGTTTCCAAGAAGGAAGAAAAGAAAGTTGGTGTGAAGGAAGCTGCTGTGGGCATTACAAGTCGCCCTCTATTCTCTGCCGAGAAGAATAAAGAATGGGTCAAGCCTGGGTCTGATCTTGATAAGAAGTTTGCCGCTGATGCTGATCTAAACAAGAATCCATCAGCACACATGGCAACTGAAGAAGAACCAGTTAATGTTGCAAAGGGTAAGCAAGGCAACTTGTTCTATCCAAAAGCAACACACGATGAAGGTCCTAATCAGATGCAAACAAATCCATACAACGAGAGCCAAAAAGTTCACGTTCCTACAACAATCAAGGCAGCTCTAAAGGCTGAAGCTGATGCAGCTCAAAAGAATGCGGATATGTTCTTATCTCGTAAGGATCTTGATTCAAAGAACTTTTATGAAGATATGGCAAAGGCATTCACAGAACTTCACATGCGTCTTGATGAAGGAACATTGTATAGTATGAAGCAAGCACAGATTCTAATGACATCAATGATGAGTATCTTTACAAACAAGATTCCACCAGATGTTGTTAAGTTCATTGCTGCTGGTGGTACAGTTCGTCCATTGAAGGATTACTTCAAGCAAGTACAAGGCAATTTTGACGAGTGGCATATCCACCCATCAAAATGAAAGTTAATGAAATATTGAACATTAAAGAAGGAAAATCGTTAATTGCTCCAAGTGAGTTTGATAAACGAGGAACAAAATTAAACCTTCCTAACATGTACAATAATAAAAACTGGGGCAATGTAATAAGTGCAAGGCCAAAAACTATTACGGTTAAAAGTTCAGGTAAAGACGGAAAGATTTATGGACGTCGAACGATAATGTCAAAGTGAGGTAATTGTGGATATAAAAAATGTATCGTTCAAACAATACCTTCAGCTTGACGAAAGTGTTCTTTTTGAAGTTGAGAAAAAGAAGAAAATTCCAAAACCAAAGCCTCGTCCAAAAAAGATTCTTTGGTTCGGGGATAAAGACCATTGGAATAACGATCTTCAATTTGCTCATGGTGGTAAGTTTGGTTATCATACTTCTCAAGAACAAGAAGAAGAAGCTCGCAACATTTATGCTGTTGATTCTAATACAAATGCCTGTTATGGTATTTGGCAAGGCAAGCATAATCGTGGAGTAACATTTCACATTCCAAAACCTCTACATGCAGTTAAACATCCAAGAGTGTTGATTAAGCCGTTTATGAATGGGACAATAGCCCAGTCAAACTTAAA
>JAGWGO010000010.1 GCA_028867395.1 Nitrososphaerota archaeon
GCTTTGCTATACGTTACGTCTTTGAAAAACAAAACGAGGACGTTTTTGTATTTGTCGTAGTTTCATTGGGACACGGCAGTTCATTTCCAAGCATTGTCTCATGTGTGCCTGCTGCAGCGCTTTATGAGCGTGAGATAAAGGACATGTTTGGTCTGATACCGTCTGATAATCCCGACACAAGATCACTAGTTTTGCACGAGCACTGGCCTCAAGATGTCTTTCCCTTGAGAAAAGAGTTTAACCTCAAGACCAAGGCTGCAAGGCAGCAAAATGAGTACCAATTCGTAAGAGTCGAAGGTGACGGAATATGCGAGATTCCAGTAGGGCCAGTACATGCAGGAATCATAGAGCCTGGGCACTTTAGGTTCAGTGTCTTGGGTGAGAACATCATCAACCTCGAGACCAGACTTTATTACACTCACAAGGGAGTAGAAAAACTAGCCGAGTCCATGACACCTGAAGAGGCAGTCTCACTTGCAGAAAGAATCTCAGGTGACGAGTCTGTGGCAAACTCAACTGCATACTGCCAGGCAATTGAAAAGATTTCACACATACAGATTCCAAACAGAGCAAAAAAGATTAGGACGATTTTTGGAGAACTGGAAAGGGCTTACAACCATGTTGGAACACTAGGTGGTGTGGCAACCGATGCAGGTTTTGCATTTGGTGCAGCAAGACTCAACATCCTAAAAGAGAGGCTGATGCAACTCAACGAGACCCTATGTTCAAGTCGTATCCTTTTTGGGGTCAACAGGATAGGTGGGGTAAGATGTGATATTGGACAGGAGGATCAAAAATTAATTCTTGAAAAAATTGATGAAACTTTGCACGATTTTGATAAATTGACTGCTTTTCTAAAATCAAAGGCGTCATTTATGGACAGACTAAAAGATACAGGAAGGATTCCCAAAAAAACAGCACGTGACCTTGGAATCGTGGGAGTTGCAGCAAGGTGTATAGGAATTGATCTTGACACAAGACGTGATCATCCATACGCAAGTTACACAATTCACAATGGAAGAACACCGCAGCAAATAATGCAGGATCAAATTGAGATTGAAAAGCGAACAGGCGATGCCTTGGCTAGGTTTGAAGTTAGAATAAAAGAAGTCAAGGACTCGTTTGATATAATCAAGAACTCGCTTGATCTTGATAATGATGGTCTATATGTTGAGATGCCTGAAAAGATGGAGCCTTACAAGTCTGCACTTGGATATGCCGAATCTCATAGGGGACAGACACTTCACTGGGTCATGACTGGTGAAAACAACTCGATATTTCGATACAAGGTTAGGACTGCGTCTTTTTGCAACTGGCAAATAATAGAGCATGCTGTGTCAAATGATATCGTGCCGGACTTTCCACTAGTAAACAAAAGTCTTGACCTTTCTTACTCGGGGAATGACCTGTGAAAGAAAGATCAAAGGAAATACTTGGCAACCATTTAGAGACTAGGCCAAAAGATCAACTAGTGCAATTTTCTACCACAGTTTCACCATCTGTGACAACGTCGTATGAAGAGATGGGAAGTGAACTAAAAGCAAAGATAACAAAACTGTTTGGTCGCTCACTTGCAATACGCGAGGTTGATGCGGGGTCGTGTAATGGATGTGAGATCGAAATTGCGGCACTTAACAACTCGATATATGACATTGAAAGATTCGGAATTCATTTTGTGTCTTCCCCAAGACACGCAGATCTCTTGTTGGTAACAGGCCCTGCATCAAGAAACATGGAGGTTGCCTTGCGGCGTACCTATGATGCAACACCAGGTCCTAAAATTGTGGTTGCAGTTGGTGCCTGCGCACTTGATGGTGGCATATTTGGCAATACCTATGCAACTACAGGCGGAGTGGGAAATGTAGTGCCCGTCGATGTCTACATTCCGGGATGTCCGCCACGACCAGAGGTTCTGCTCCAAGGATTATTGCTAGCAGTAAACAGATTGCAACCAAAACAGCACCCTAAAGATCTCAAATTACAAGCAAATCTTATCTAATTTTGATACCATGTGATGTCTATGCAATATCTAGTTGAAGCAGAAAACATAGATGGCCTCATTCCAATGAAGGACGTGCCTGACTATATCAGTCACATAGTCATACCAAGCTATGAGCACCTGATAAAATTGGAATCAGAAAACAAGCTGAAAGGAGGGCTCTTGGCTGGACAGCGCGCAGGAGCATTTGTGATGGACGCCCCTTCCAACGAAGAGCTTGCAAAGATGCTAAAGGCAATTCCCTTTTGGGGCATGGTAAAATGGAAGGTCACACCGCTGCAATCATTCAAGTCGGCGCTTGATCAGGATGGCCACATTGCAAAGTTGCTTTCAGGATAAAGTCTGAAAGCCAATCTCCTTTAATTTTCTAAATTATTTTCCGATTCATTTTGGTGTTCTTCTGCCCTGATTAAGCTTGGTTGTATCTAGAAGAGACAATTACCACTAGGAATAAATGATACCAGTACGGGACAAGTGACTCGCCTATGGTAAAGAGTTGTCCTGACTGTCACAAAGCCATGATAGAGTTTGACATGGGTTCGCATGTCTTTCACTGCTCAAACCCTGACTGCCTCTTTCAATATGTGGACTTGAGGACAGGAAAAGAATTCAGGAAGGAGCGTGGCAAGACTATATGATTTCGTTCCTTTAGCTGTACACATACTATTACATAGGATACAAAAAGAAGATGGAGAAACCTTAGATAGTTTTACTCAGCTACAAATTCAAGCGGTCTACGTATTTTGTGCATTGGAACTATTGGCTGACTCGTCAGTAGACCGCTACCTGTCTATTTCTTTATTGAACAAATTGTGGCATCTTCTACCTTTGACGGTAAATGTCTCCCACAAGCAGTCGCTGCATCTTTCCCTTGCTTGAAACAAGCAATGCCCCGTCCTCGTCCATGCCAACTGCCTTTCCTGTTATCTCTCCGCCTGGAGTTGATATCTTTACATTTTTGCCGATAGTGTCTGATCTCTTCTCCCACTCCTTCTTGATTCCCCGCAGGTTGTTTGCAATTGCCCTGTTGTACAGTACTTCAAGCTCTACCAAGAATGCCTGGAGGAGAACAGTTGGGTCTGCATCCGACTTTGCACCCACAAGTGAGGTTGCACCGTAAAAACTCTTTTTTCCTCTGATGCTTTTTGATATGATGCTTGGTTTGATTCTAAAGTTTATCCCAATTCCAATCACGAGGTAATCTATCTGGTTTGACTCGATTGATGCGTCAACCAATATTCCTGCGACCTTTTTGCTGTCAAGCATGACATCATTTGGCCACTTGAGCTTGGGTTTTAATTTTAGTGTCTTTTCGATTGCAACTGCAAGTGCAAGTGAGGTAAGCATCGGAAAGAGCGAGGCCTGAGAGAGTTCAAAGTTTGGCTTGAGAAGTATCGAGAGCCATATGCCACCCCTTGGAGATATCCATGTTCTCTCATGTCTTCCTCTCCCATGCGTCTGGCGTCCTGCAATAACAATAGAGCCGTTCTCGTATGGCTTTGATGCAAGCTTTAGGGCAAAGTTTTGTGTAGAGTCAACTGTATCAAAATAGTAAATCTTTCTGCCAATAGTCTCAGTCTGCAACCCGTCTGAGACCCCCCATGGAAGCATTCGCTCCGTTTTTGAGACCAGTTTATAGCCTGACTTTTGTCTTGAGCTTATCTTGTAACCCAGCGACTTTAGCTTTTTCATGTCCTTCCAGACTGCTGCCCTGCTCAGTCCAAGCGACTTGCTTAGATGCTCGCCTGAAAGATATCCTGGCTTGTTAGACTTGAGCAGTCTTACTATCTTGTCTAGATTGTCATCAAGTGATGTGTACATCTGTTGCTTGCTTGCCAAGTCTTACTGCTTTATTCTTCTAGCAACTTTTTGATGTTTTCCTCAAGAAGATCGTTTTGGCCAAACCCAACATCTCGAAGTATTCCCTTTTTATCGATAAGAATTGTAGAGGGTGTTCCTCGGAGGGCAAACTCTTCAAATGTCTGCGCGGAATATTCCTTGCCCTTTAGGTGCTGCTTGACTCGCTCTATTATCTCTGTTTTCTGGTTTGCACTGTAGGAATCAAAACCAGGAACGTTTGCCTCTATCACCTCGTTTATCTTTTCTTGGCTGATTGGACCTACGTCTTTTTTCAAGAGATCCATGCCTACCGGAAACGGTATCTTGTAAGATAATTTTTTTCCGTCATCTAGCTGGCCGTACTGCCCCAGTGCCTTTTTTGTCTCGCCAATAGTCTCTCCTGTCGTAAGCAATAGTTCTAGGTTCTCCAAGGTGTTCTTGTCAAAATCTTCAAAGGCCGTTGCAACGCCAAGTACGGTGACTCCATCCTTGCGATATTTGTTGTACATATCGATCGCCTGTGGCATACCGTACAAGAAACATCCGGGGCAGTTTACCTGAAACACCTCGACTAGAACCACGTTGTCTTTTTCTTTGTCTATGTTGGTAGGCAACCCCTGCACCCATTTTGAGATCCCAAGATTTGGTGCCTTTGCGCCCACCTTTGCAATCATTAGCAAGATAACTGATCTTGGTTGTTATGTATTCCTTTGCAAGATGTCCCACTGCAGTGCGAAATTCTTTTATATGCGCATTCTATAGCAGAAAACATGTCGTCCAAGTTACCGGTAGTACTGTTGTTAACAGCAGTTCTGGTAGCATCTGTTGCAGTATCAACTATTCCTGCATCAAATGCATTGATACAGAGAAACTTCTCCTACCTAAATGATAACCACTTGACAGTGAGGACAGGAAATACAAAGGTATGTGGTGATCACTTGTGCGCACCAGGTGAGTGGGACAAATTGCAGCAAGGACTCAGTCAGGCCCAGCTTGGTAACGTCACAAAGTCAAACGCAACAACGACCACAACCGCAGCACCATCAAACGCTGGAACAACCAACCTTTGCAATCTTGTAAAGGGTGCACTTGCTAGCTCAAACGCAGACGCTTCTGTAACACAGAAAGTATTGTCTGACCTAGGCTGCTAAAAGAATAGTATTTCAAATCTCTTTTTTTAAATTCGACCTGCCTAATCGAGATTAGAAGTTGACGTCAAATCCGCCCATGTCGTGCCCAAAATCGGTGTGACCAAAGTCGCCGCCTGAATCGTGGCCCATGTCATGACCTCCATCTTGTCCTGCATCATGGCCCATGTCTGCAGAACCCGTGTCATACATGTACTGGTCGGGGATAAAACTTGCCATTGCAAGGCCCATAAATGACATCATTGACGAGAACATCATCATGTCCATGATTCCCATGAACATCATTGCAGGAAAAGATGCGCTGTTGTTGTCCATGTACTGCTGCAGCTTCTCCTTATCGCCGCCCTTCCACAGGGCCACCATCTGATCCCAATTTTGCTGCATCTCAAACCTTCTCTCGTCAAGTTCTTTTTTGCCCTTCTCTGTTAGGACCAGTTCCTTTTTTGGTCCAAAAAATCCCTTCTTTTCAACCAGGGTGACAAATCCGTTGCCTTCAAGGCGTTCAAGGAGGGCATTAAGCTCTGTAGCATCTATCCTTGTCTTCTTTTTTATCTTGTCAATTTTTTTGGCGCCCTGTTCTATGGCACTAAACACGATGACATCGCTTGGAACTTCGTCCATGAAATCCAATGCATCCTTGCGGCTATAAATTGTTCTACGAGAATCTATTAAGAGGAAATTATTATACTTGATATCATGGAGCAGGACCCGCACACAGATGAGCAGATAAAAAAGATCTATCATCTCAAAAACATTGCCGTGGTAGGCATGTCAAAAAATCCGGAAAAAGCAGCGCACTATGTTCCAAAATATCTTGCAGAACGAGGATACAACGTCATTCCTGTAAATCCTACTGCAGAAGAGATTCTGGGGAAAAAATGCTACCATGATCTGGTTGATGTTCCGGTACAGGTGGACATTGTAGACGTGTTCCGGCCCTCTGAGCAGGTGATGCCTGTAATCGAGGAGGCAATCAAGCTAAAACCGCGTGTAATATGGCTTCAGGAGGGAATCCACAACCCAGAGGCAGAGGCCTTGGCAAAAAAAGCAGGCATAGATGTAGTCTTTAACAGATGCATGCTTGCAGAACACCAGAGACTGTTCTGAGATATGGCCGAAGACCTTGAAAAATTCTGTGACGAGCTCGCAGATCTGATAAAGTCTTTTGAGAAAAAAAACATTGGATTGAAAATGTCACCTGACTTGGATTCTGGAGTGGTCAGGATATATGGTGAAAATTCTAGTGCACTGATGCGGGCAAAATCTGCACTTGACGAGGTTTCGGAGCTTGCATATGATACTGCAGAGCATCACCCATACTGGCACCTGTTGTATGACAGCTCGCAGATTCTAAAAATTGTTCTTGAAAAGTGGCACGAAGATATTACAGACGAGGAGAAGAACGAGATTCAATGGTATGCAAACAAGATTAAAGATTCACTTGCAAATGTATCGCACAACGATCACCACGATTAATTTTCAACAGAGATAAATAGTAAGGAAGATGAGATGAGTTCATGCCAATTAAAATTGGCCTTATTGGTAAAACAAATACCGGCAAGACAACATTTTTCAACGCAGCCACGCTGGCAGGAAGCGAGATTTCAACTTATCCCTTTACTACAAAGAAACCAGAACGCGGTACAGGCAATGCAATTACACCGTGCGTTCACACCGAGTTTAACGTCAAGGACAATCCTCAAAACTCAAAATGCGTCGATGGATGGAGGTTCATACCAATTGAGCTCATCGATCTTCCGGGACTCATCAAGGGCGCGTGGGCAGGCAAGGGCCTAGGCAACCAGTTTCTCTCAGTTGCAACCCAATCTGATGCTCTCTTGCATGTGGTAGATGTATCAGGGAGCGTGGACTCTACTGGAAGGATTGCAGAGATTGGGCAGGGAGACCCAATAGCAGATGTATCTGATATTGAGGAGGAGCTGATAATGTGGTACCAGAAACTCTTGGAAGGAAATAGGGACAAGATATCAAAACTAGTCAACTCTGAGACAGAGCCTGTTGTGGCCATTACTGATGTATTTCGAGGCATTGGAGTAAAGGAGAGCCATGTAAAAGAGGCGCTAAATGTGACTGGCCTTGAAAGCAAACACTTTGACAACTTTGACATGAATGACAGCAAAAAATTTGCAGCTCACTTGAGAAAGATATCAAAGCCAACCCTGATAGTTGCAAACAAGATAGACCTGCCTGGTGCCGACAAGAACTTTGACAGGCTGCGAGAAAAATATGTTGATACCATAATCATCCCGGCAAGCGCAGACAGCGAGCTCTCACTTAGGCGCGCGGAGCAAAAGGGGTTGATAAAGTACGTGCCGGGGTCTGAACAGTTTGAGATTCTTCACAAGGAAAAACTTGCCAAAAGACAACTTGACGCACTAGACTTTATCACCAAGGGAATACTTGGCGAGTACATGAGGACAGGAGTCCAGTTTGCGATAAACGTGACGGTATTCAAGTTGCTAAAGATGAACTCTGTATATCCGGTTGCCGACCCAGAAAAACTGTCAGACAGAAAGGGCCGCATTCTTCCCGACCTGATACTGATGAAGGACGGCTCGACAGTGGAAGACTTGGCAAAGGAGATTCACTCTGACTTGACAAAGGGGTTGCTCTATGCAAAGGACGTAAGATATGGTGTGAGGCTGCCTACCAACTATCAGCTTAGAGACAGGGATGTTGTATCACTAGTAAGCGCGCAGACAAAAAAGTCCTAGGTCTCTGCTTCGATTCTTTCCTGTTTCATCCACAAGGTCTTCTTTTTGTGATCAATTAGTACAATTCCCATTGATGATATCTCATTTCGGATAACATCTGCATCCTGAAACTTTTTCTGGGCGCGCAAGAGATTGCGTTTTTCTATCGATTCGTTAACCTTCTTTTTTTCCTCCTCTGTTACCTGCAAGACCCTTAGGCCCAAGATATCTAGCATCTCATCAAGTGTGGGTAAAATTTTTTCAGAAAGCGGGGAGACTAGAACCTCTGATGCTGCAAGTTGGTTTGCTGCCTTGACAAGCTTGAAGAACGCGCCTATTGCAAGAGCTGTATTAAAGTCAGAGTTTAGAGCATCTGTAAACTCTTTTTTGGTCTCTCTTACTGTATCTTCGACAAATTTTGTGTTACTTGGACTTGCAGAACCTTCTCCTGACAAAATCAATTCATAATAACAACTCTCCACTTGGCGCCACTTTGTTATGGTCTCTCTTAGCAAGTCCTCAGAATAGTCAATTGGCTTGGAGTAGTGGCCTGAGAGGCAAAAGAGCCTGATTATGTTTGCGCCCCACTTTTTTAGCACAAAATCAACAGACCTGGTGTTTCCCAAGGACTTGGACATCTTCTCTCCATTTATTGTCACCATGCCAACATGCATCCATATCTTGGCAAAATTTTTTCCAGAGTAGGATTCTGATTGCGCAATCTCATTTTCATGGTGCGGAAATATCAAGTCCCTTCCACCACCATGTATCTCGAAATCTTCACCAAGATACTTTAGGCTCATGGCAGAGCACTCGATGTGCCACCCAGGCCTTCCCTTGCCCCACGGGCTGTCCCATGTGGGCTCGTCGTCTGCAAACTTCCACAGCGCAAAGTCAAGAGGATCTTTTTTTGTCTCGTCAACTTCCACTCTAGCACCTGATACAAGCTCGTCAGTCTTTTTCTTTGAGAGCTTGCCGTACTGAGCAAACTTTGATACGGAAAAGTAGACGCCGTTTGTGGATATGTAGGCAATTTTTTTGTCAATTAATTCCTTGATTATATTTACCATGTCTAAGATGTGCTCTGTTGCCTTTGGGTACAGGTCTGCGCGCTTGACATTGAGGCTGTCAAAGCCCTCAAAATAACTTGTGATGTATCTTGTGCTTATCGCGTCTGATGAGACGTTCTCTGACCTTGCGCGGTTGATTATCTTGTCGTCAACGTCTGTAAAGTTTTGCACAAACTTGACCTTGACTCCATGGTGTTCAAGAAACCTTCTGAGGGTATCAAAGACTATGATTGTCCTTGCATGGCCTATGTGGCTGTCGTCGTATACCGTAACTCCGCAAAGATATATTCTAACTGTGCCATATGTGTCAAGTTCCTTCTCTGTCACTGATAGCGTATCGAAAATCTTCAAACCTTAATCACTTAGAGTGCGCATATTTTGGGTGTTATTCTTTTGTGCTCACTTCTTTTATGCATCTGGTAAATCTTATCCACATTTGAGATTGGAATCTCTGTTATTTTCGCAGTATCTTCAATTGAGAGATTCTTGTCAAAGATGCAGTATAGAATAGAGTCAACCTCCTCGTACGTCATGCCAATCTCGCCTTCTGCAGTGTGGCCCTCCCAAAGCCTGGGACCGCTTGGTTTTGATACTATGTTGTGTGATATGCCAAGAAATTTTGCAAACTCTCGAATCTGTGTCTTGTAAAGCGATGCAACCGGCAAGAGGTCTGCTGCTCCATCTCCGTACTTTGTGAAATACCCAATAAGAAACTCGCTCCTGTCACCTGACCCAAGGACAAGATAGCTCCTCGCATTTGCGTAATAATATAATATATTTGACCTAATCCTTGCCCCTAGATTTCCAAAGGCAAGAGGACTTGGCTCGATGTATTTCGAGTACTCCTTGTGGATATATCCGATGTCAATCAATTTGTACTCTAGATGTAATTCATCTACAATCTTGATGGCATCGTCCGTGTCAGACGAGGGTGTAATCTTGGCATTTGGCATTATCAGAGCAAGGGAATTTTGTTTTACATATTTTGAACAGATCATTGCAATTACTGCTGAGTCTATCCCACCGCTGAGACCAAAGGCCACGCCCTGTGATCTTCGCTCTCTTGTCTCATCTACAAGAAACGAGCCAATTTTTTCTTCGATTGTCTTGAAATCTTTTTTTGTTATCTCTTCTAATATGACACGATTCAAAGCCTTGCTAAAGTGATATTGCATTATGAATTAAACTTATCACACATCTAGGTAGATGCCATCGCTTTTTACTTCAACTTTGTATGTCTGAATCTTTATTCCTTTGATATAGTCTAGGAGCTCGCCAGTCTTGATGTTATAGTGCCAAAAGTGAAGTGGACACTCTACAACGTCGCCTTCTAGCTTACCCGGTGCAAGAGAGCCGTCCTGGTGGACGCAGATGGAATCTAGGGCATGAAAACCGTTTTGGTTGAATATGGCGATTTTTTTGCCTTCTACTACAAACTCTCTACCCTTTCCTGGGGCAATCTCGGTTTTCTCGGCAACCTTCTTCCACGTCATACTTTTTTAGACTTGAACTCATCTAATATTTAGATTGCCATATTTGATAACATTTTATACCCCTAGAATTTGAAATTTCGTATGAGCCAGATTAAAGATCCAACACTTGCAGAAAAGGGAAAGATGTCATACGAGTGGGCACGGGATCACATGAAGATTCTTACTAATACTGTAGAACGACTGAAAAAATCACAACCGCTGAAAGGAATTAGGCTTGGGGTGTGCCTTCACATTACAAAAGAGACCTCTGTTCTTATGATGGGCGCAAAGGCATTGGGTGCCGAGATCAGCGCATGCGGGGCAAATCCGCTCTCAACGCAGGACGACATTGCCGCGTTTCTTGCAGAAAATGGCATTCACATTTATGCCTGGGAAGGACAGAGCTCAGAAGAATATGACTGGTGCATCGAGCAGATGCTAAGTCACAAGCCGCAGATTCTCACAGACGACGGATCTGATTGTCACAGCAAGATTCACAGCAGCAAAGAGTTCTCGTCATGGAGTATTCTTGGGGGAACAGAGGAGACCACAACAGGAGTAATCAGGCTAAAGGCCCTTGAGAAACAAAAGAAGCTCAAGTATCCGGTAATTGCAGTAAATGATGCATACACAAAACACATGTTTGACAACAGATACGGGACAGGACAGAGCACAATTGACGGTTATTTCAGATCAATGAACCTTCTCTTTGCAGGAAAGAGAGTAGTCGTTGCAGGGTATGGATGGGTAGGAAAGGGAGTTGCATCAAGGGCGAGCGGACTTGGGGCCAAGGTCTATGTCACAGAGATAGACCCAATCAGAGCACTAGAGGCTCACATGGACGGCTATGAGGTCATGCCAATTGAGGAGGCTACAAAGGTTGGTGACATCTTTGTCACAGCTACAGGACAGACCGGCGTGATAAGAAAGGAGCACATCTTGAAGATGAAAGAAGGCGCAATCCTTGGAAACGTAGGACACTTTGATGTCGAGGTAGATGCCAAGTTTCTCTTAAACGAGAGCAAGTCGGTCCGAGAGGTGCGCCCGAACCTTGACGAATGCGTACTCAAAAACGGCAAGCGAGTTTATCTAATTGGAAAGGGAAGAATAGCAAATCTTGTTGCAGCAGAAGGACATCCTCCGGAGGTTATGGCTCAATCATTTTCAAACCAACTACTTTCAATGATTTACATTGCAAAGAATCACAAAAAGATTGGAAAGCGAGTCATCACAGTTCCTGTAGAGATTGACAAACAAATTGCAATTGACGCACTTGCTGCAATGAGCGTAAAAATTGACAAGCCAACTCCAGCTCAGATAAAGTATGCTCAGAGTTGGGCATAGCTTAAATCCAGTGCAACCTCTACCCAAATAATGAAACGGGCGATCATCACAAGCGCTCTGCCGTACGCAAACGGCGAGATACATCTTGGACATGTTGCCTCGACATATCTTCCTGCTGATATTACTACAAGATTTCTCAAGATGACTGGAACTGAGGCATATTACATATGTGCATCAGATGACTATGGCACACCTATACTGATTCAGGCCGAGAAAGAGAAAAAGACTCCAGAGGAATATGTGAAATTTTGGAACAAGAGAGACTATGATGATTTTACTGCGTTTGGGATAGATTTTGATCTCTTCTACAGGACAAGCTCTCCTGAGAACATTGCGTTTGTGCAGGAGACATTCAAAAAACTGATGCAAAACGGACACATCTACGAGCAAGAGATAATCCAGTTTTACTGCAAGTTTGACAAGAAATTTCTGCCAGACAGGTATGTCATCGGAAGATGTCCCTACTGCAAGGCAGAAGAGCAGTACTCTGACTTGTGCGAAAAGTGTGGACGAGTTCCGGAGGAGATAGAAGAGCCCAAATGCTCCATATGTAAGAACCCTCCAACAAAGGAAAAGACAAAGCACTACTTTTTCAAGCTGACAAACTTTGTTGCCGAGCTGAACCAGTGGCTTGATGCCGACTCGCACCTTCAAAAGGACGTAAAAAAATACGTACAGAACTGGATAAAAGACGGCCTAGTTGACTGGGACATAACCAGAGACATCTCATGGGGCGTGCCTATTCCATTGGACGCGGCAAAGGGGCAGGTGTTCTACGGTTGGTTTGACAACCACCTTGCATACATATCGACTGCGCTCAAGTTTCTTGAAGGCAAGGGGTTGGATGGAAAAGAGTTTTGGAACTCCGCTGACAGTTACCATTTCATAGGAAAGGACATTGTATACCATCACTATCTGTTTTTACCTGCAATGAGGATCGGGATAAAAAAAGAGTTCAAGCTTCCAGACTATATCCCGACAAGGGGTCATCTCATGCTACAATCAAAAAAGATCTCAAAGAGCAGAAACTGGTACATAGGTCTGAAGGACTTTTTGCAACTCTATCCTGCCGACTATCTGAGATTTTATCTAACCATGATAACGCCATACAGCCAAGACGACCTAAACTTTGACTGGGACGAGTTTGCTGCAAGGATAAACTCTGAGCTCATCGGCAACATTGGAAACTTTGTCAACCGAGCACTTGGGTTCACAAAGAAGAGCACTGGCGGAACAATCCCTTCTGCTGACATTCTTGACTCTGCCGACACAGAGGCCCAAGACAAGATAAAAAAATTGGCAGGCGATCTGACTCTGCTGATGGAAGAAAACCACCTTGACAGAGCGCTCAAAAAGATAATCGAGTTTTCTGCACACTTTAACCAATACTTTCAGAAAAAAGAACCGTGGAAGGGAGGATCTGGCACAAACAACTGCATATTCATTTCAGTCAACGCAGTGCGTTCCATTGCGATATCGCTTTATCCGTTCTTGCCCGAGTCGTCACAAAAGATTTGGACGCAACTTGGCATGCAAGGCAAAGCCTCAGAGCAAAAGTGGGAATCAATGTCAGAAATTTTGATAGAAAAGGGTCATGCACTAGGAGAGGTCTCCCCACTATTCAAAAAAGTGGAACCTGCAGACATTCAAGCGCAAAAGTCAAAGCTTGGTCAATAATGGCATTAGACTGGATATCAAAAGACGGCAAACTGATACTTGGAGCAAGGGTTGTCAGAAATTTCTCATATGGATTTCTAAGCGTGGTTCTTGCAATCTATCTCAACCTACTTGGGTTCAGCGAGATTCTAATAGGAGTTGTACTGACTGTAACACTTGTAAATGGAATCATATTCAATGTTATCTCAAGTGCATACGCAGACAAGATGGGAAGAAGAAAGTTTCTGATTCTTTACGCAGTGCTTATGGTTGTCTCTGCTGTCATATTTTATGTAACTGACAACTATTTTGCCCTTATCGCTGCAGCACTAATTGGTACAGTGAACGTGACAGGATCTGAAGTTGGAGCGTTTTTGTCACTAGAGCAGGCAATACTGCCACAGACTATAACAGACGAGAAGAAGAGGACATCCATCTTTAGCATATACAACATGGTAGGAACATTTGCCATGTCTGCAGGAGTGTTGCTTTCAGGCCTACCGCACATATTTTCACAGCAGCTTGGCATTGACAAGATTGGCTCAATTAAGATCCTCTTTCTTGCATATGCTGCATGCGCACTTGTTGCACTTGGAATCTATCTTGTATTATCTTCAAGAGTAGAGCCCAGCAAGAAACATGAGAACGGTTCTTCTCTTCGAAACATCTCGCCCGAGTCTCGAAAAATAATTACAAAAATGTCCTCGCTTTTTGCAGTGGACTCGTTTGCAGGAGGGTTTGTGATACAAAGCATAGTCTCGCTTTGGTTTTACACAAAGTTTGGTGCAGACCTGGCAACGTTATCTTACATATTTACCGCAGCAGGCGTGCTCACTGCGATATCATATCTTTTGGCAAGCAAGATTGCATCAAGGATAGGTCTTGTAAACACAATGGTGTGGACACATATTCCGTCAAACATTCTTTTGATGCTGGTAGCATTTGCGCCATCTTTTCCGCTTGCCATAGGGCTATACCTTGCAAGGATGAGCATATCACAGATGGACGTTCCAACAAGGCAATCGTATCTCATGGCGGTGGTAAAGGAGAACGAGCGCGTCGCGACTGCTGGAATAACCAACACGTCAAGAAACATAGCGCAGGCAGTGAGCCCATCGATTACAGGTGCGATACTTGGACAGTTGCTGTCTGCACCGTTTGTCATAGGCGGTGCACTAAAGCTGGCATACGACGTGGGGCTCTTTATCAGCTTCAGAAAGATAAAGCCGCCCGAAGAGCTCTAGGTCCCTTTGCTTATCTTCTCAAGATAGGCCATTATTCCAGTATAGTCTATCATACCCAGTCCCTCTTTTACTGCACTCTGGTACAATTCATTTGCAAGTCTTGCAACGGGAAGGTTTGCACCAAACTCTTTTGCGGTATAGTTTATCTCATCAAGATCCTTTTGCATTACACTTAAAAAGAAACTTGGCTCAAAGATTCCCTTTGCCATCTTTGGTCCCTTGATCTGGCTCATCCCTGTCTTAAAGTAGGTGGAGTTTAGCACCTCAAGGAAGAGAAGTGGATCAAGCCCGGATTTTTTTGCAAGTATGATTCCCTCCGAGATTGCAAGTGCCAAGATGGATATCTGCAGGTTCATTGCAATCTTCATGGCATCTGCCGCGCCATTGCTGCCAAGATAAAATGTCTTTTCACCAATAGAATCAAAAACTGACCTGCATTTTTCATATGCTGCCTTGTCTCCACCAATCATCACAATCAGCTGACCCTTTTCTGCAAGAGGTGGGCCTCCCATAACCGGACTGTCTATCATAATGATTCCGTATTCTTTGTATCTTGCAGCAATCTTTTTTGAGGAAATGGGATTGATTGTACTCATGTCTGCCACAACCAATCCGTCGTGTCTTCCATCTGCTATGCCGTCTTTTCCAAATGCGACCGACTCTACAGCACTTGCATCCTTTACAATTGTTATGACAGTGTCTGACTTTTCGGCAACCTTTCTTGGTGAGTCAACAACGCTTGCACCCAATTTTTCAAGAGGCTTTGTCTTTTCTCTTGTCCTGTTGTAAACTGTAACCTTGTGACCTGAATTGATAAGGCGCGTTGCAACTGCCTTGCCAAGCAATCCAGTGCCGACAATTCCAACATTCATACTATTCTTGTTTTTTCATGACTTATTTTTCCTTATTGATATTTCAAGCAACTAGTGCCTTGAATCTCTCGTCGTTTTGCAAACTATCAAAATCCTTGTCTTTTCCTGCCTTTTCTGCATATTGCGAATCAATTACTATGGCACGCTCAAGAAAAGAAATTGCCTCTTCTGTGTTATTTTGAAGAGCCCTTGTGCATGCCTTGTGGTACATGACATTTGCATTTCCTGGCTCTAGTATCATGATCTTGTCATAGCAGGAAATTGCATCATCGTATCTCTTGAGGTAGTGGTACGCAAGGCCCTTGTTTAAAAGGGAGGCAGGATGGTCCGGCTTTATCTTCAGGATCTTGTCGTATACCATGATTGCCTCTTCATAATTGCCTAGTTTCCCAAGGGCGTTTGCCTTGTTGAAAAGCGCATTTGTATGAGTAGGCTCTACCAAGAGCACCCGGTCAAAGTAGAATATTGCATCTCTTGGCTTACCCCTTTTTGCGTGTCCCAGGCCAATATTATAGAGATACTCTAGGCTTATCTCTTCGTCATCGGAAGAAAAGTGAACCCCTTTCACAATAAAACATACTGCTCTCTATTTGATAAAGATTGTAATCAAGCAGATTGATAAAGAACTGTGCATATCAAAGTATCATTGGAGAAACTTCGCGCATGCCCCATCTGTCCAAACTGCGGTTCCAAAAAATTTGATAGGGTTAAGGCAGAAGGCACAGTTGTCAGGTGCGTCAACTGTGGAAAAGAGATCTCAATTTGATTGTAAGTTTGGCAAAACAATTTCTGATTTTGACTTGTTTGAGCCATGAGATAGATCAGGACTTTCTATTGCATGGTGGTCTGGTTGAGAAATTCGCTGTTTTCTTTTTCAAGCGTCTCGGACTTTTCTTTTACTTGCTTGATGGCAGAGTACAGCCTGAAAAGCAATTCTCTGCTTGGATTTGTTGATTCTAGCAGGTGGCGATCGATACCATATTCTTCCATCGTATGCCACATCTCATCTATTGTTATCTCAAAACTCAAGGCGTTCTAGTTACCAAAGATATTGTGGTATTTAAAATTTATTTCTGGTTCTCAAATTTTTGTTGCAGATAATTTTTTTTCAAATTTGGGAAATTGGCAAGAACTTTGATCTTTTTGGATCTAATAGATCTGAATTTTATCAGTCAAATTGATTTTGTTTAGTTTTTGGTCAAAATAGGGATTTAGTTGAAAAATTTAAGTCGACCATTGTTTGTATCAGGAACCAACCCTTTGACGATCTTAATTATGTCTTCGATGTCAAATGGTTTGTAAACTATGGCAGAGGCATGCAGCTGCTCAAGCCTTGTCGCCGTAATCGGCGATATGTCGGATGTAACCATTATCACTATGGCTTTAGGGTCAGTCTCTCTGATCTTTTCAAGAGCGTAGATGCCATCTCCATCTGGCATTGCAACATCCAAAAACGAGATGTGCGGCTTGGTGAAATTGTACACCTTGACTGCTTCCTTTCCACTGGTTGCTGTCCCTACAACATCAAAGTTCTTTAGCCTCAAAAGCTCGCTGAACAGGGCAAGAATGTCTTGATTATCATCTGCTACCAGTACTCTAAGCTTCTCCTCTGTATGCCCCAACAACTTGAACTGGGTAAATTTACTAATTAAGGTATCTTTTAGCATAAAATTTCTATATTGGGAGAATTTGTGAATTTAGAATTGTCCATATACGTTCACAATTTGCCAAGAATTTTACAATTTTTACGCTAAATGTCATATTGTACGGTAATTTTTTCACTCAACTGGGACATGTACCGTACTTATTTTTCCACCGGGGTAAAGGCTGCCTCTACATTTGGCGTGGTGAAAATTAGGTCAAAAATGGAGAAAAGGATCCTCTGTTATGGAGTGCCAAAAGCTATAGCGCCAGTTATTTGCTTAAAACTGAATCGAATCTACGTTTTTATTTCCATCGCCTTTAAAGGCCAACCATGGCAAGAACATGGAAAGATTCTGATGTTAAACTAGATCCGATTAAAAACGAGACAATTGCAGTAATTGGTTATGGCATT
>JAGWGO010000188.1 GCA_028867395.1 Nitrososphaerota archaeon
TCATCCTTGTGAATATTTAAGGCAGACTTCAAAGATTTTAGCATTTCAGCACGTCCAGTACTATTCTCTGGAAGCTTCCACTTGGCATTCATCTTTGTAGTAGGAATATAGTATACAGGACGATTTTCGGATGGAAAATCTGAATCTAAAGATAAGAACGCTGTATCTTCGATAGGAATGCCCAAGTCTTTGCAAAACCCGTCCTTATTCAAAATTGTTGAAGACATAAACAGAAACTTGTTAGCCATTGGTTTCACAAGTCTATTGAATGTGTATGAGCCATACAATCGTTTAAACTGGAATGAGATGGGCTCATGTACTAGTACAAAGTTTTGGTCAATGTACGCAGGATCTCTTGCAGCCATAACACCAACTTCATCAGTATGTTCCGAAAGTGAATCATATTCACGTAACTTTTTTAATTCTGATGGAGCAAGCTTACGACCGTCAGATGCTTTATCTTTAATTCCTTCACACTCTAGTTCTAAACTACGAACAATAGGGTGGAGATTTGGTAAGTAAACATCACGCATCCAATCCAAAGCGGCTGGAAGACTCTTTTGCAGCTTGAATGGCATCTTATACTGTTTGCAACGCCACTCAGTAATCTTTAGTGCGTCAAACTCAATCAAGTGGTTCTCTAGAGTATGTGCCTCATCAAATATAACCAGCTCTCGTCTCTTAAAAGACTGGTTAAATTCAAACAACATTAATCCTAGCTTATAGTTAAGGACGGTGTTGCGAGCATTACGAGCAATGGTTTTTGCAACGTTATATGGACAGTTGTCACACTTAGTTGTCAGTACGCTACCGATATCACATGTTGTTCTGTGGGTATCACAAGTGTAGTTTCCTTTGCCATAGAATGACGCAATACTAATTCCGGGAATGCCAACAAATGAATTTTCATATTGCGCTTGAAGAATTCGTTGTGGGGTAAGAATATAAGAACTACCGCCTTGAGGCCGTATTAACCCTTCTTCATCCTCTGCTTCCCCATCAAATGTTAGGTAATGCGAGTAGGCCAACCCGATGTTGGATTTACCAGATCCAACAGGTGATTCTAAAATCAAAAATTTTGCATCTTGCTGTTCAAGCCATTCCAATGCCTTAACTTGATTTGATCGAGGATTTGTGGGAAATGGCCAGTAGGGAATCATTTTATTCATTTTTTAATTATACAACCTTCGGTTCACCTTCGCAACACTTCGTGTTTGCTCGGTGCTGAATTTTAAGTCCATTCAGGGTATAATATATCGTCCCTCCCCCACCACTAACGTAGGTTGGACGGAATAACTCTCCACGGATTGACACATATCAAAATTTGCCCAGCACTGATATGATTGTACGTGCTGATGGCTTATAGCGCCGCCCGGTTTTGCTTGAGGCAGTCTCAGGGTCATCTTAAACAGATGTGAGTTCCTCGTATCTTTCGACAACCAGGTTATCGCAATAGGTGGGTGACCTTATCAATCCCAAACATATGCTTTATTTTTATTTTACTTGAGATATCCAGTATGCGTCTGCTAAATCTGTAAGTCCAGTTGTCTGCTTGAAGTTCTGATCTTTGAATAATTTGAGGATATTTGGTGGGAGTGCTTCTATCATTTCTTTTTTCTTGGCTTTACCTGATCCAGTCGCTGCTTTCTTAACTTGTGTTGGTGCTATGATTCTAAAATTGTCAAAAACATGAAGATGTGAGATTACATTAATGATCGTAAAAAGTAAACCACTTAAATCGCGTGTAGCGTTGCCTCTCATTCCAAATGCTAACCCTTCCAAACGAATTTCTTTTGGTTGGTGTTTAAGGTAAAGACCACCTAAACGAAGAGCAAGATCCAACGACCTCTTGTATACATCTGTATCAGTATTGGAAACTAAAACTCCAAAATCAATTATAGAAGTTCCTTCGGTAACACAATAAGCACAATGAGTGTAACTTTGATCAATGGCGAGTATCTTCATACCTCTATTTAAGGTAGATTTTTTTACCCTTACACGACACCCATCGCTCTATCAAACCTTTTTGCCAGAGTGATTTTTGGTAAGATTTGCATATTGCATGTATTCACTATATTCCATGCAAAATTAAACTCCACAAACGCCTGCAATCCATGTATACCCATATCCTTAATTTCGTAGTCGTACATGTCGATTATACCTGCTGCAATTTTTGCTTGGAGGTAAGAGGCAAAAAAAGCATTTGCATGTTCAATGGTATTAGCCTTTGCCAATAATAGACTTAAGTCTTCGTATATACCGTCTTGAATTTCAAGTTCTGGATTCATTGATCTACATCCTAATATTTTGTTAACCTTCACTATCCATCTTCGTATCTAATTGAACTAAACCCACCGGACATTTGAACAATCATTTTTCTATCAAATGCGCTATCGATTTCGTCTCTGTGGCTTATAATATATAAAGCTAATTTTTCATCTCTTGCCTTTCGCTTGAGCATTCTTGCTGCAGCTTGAACACCAACAGCATCCAACCCAACATCAAGAACCTCATCAAGCATGCATATATTTACAAACTCGTGCATACTTTGCAATACATCACGGAAAGCGAATGAAAGTGCAAGATTAACACGAGCTCTTTGACCGTTAGATAGATTTCCAAAATCCATTGGGTGTCCAAACCGCGAGATACTCGCAGTCATTTCATGTGTAAATTCTACTTGATGAGGAAGATCCAAATCTTGCAAGTACTTCTGCAAGCGCTGGTTCAAGAATGGAATGTTCTTATTCAACAAAGCCTTACGAACGAAACTATCCTTCTTCGTGAGAAGCTTGAGTAGGAATGTTTGGTGGTCCAACAAGCTCTTTAGTTCGTTAATTTTTGTCATATCAATTGTGTCGAGTTCGATGGCTTCTAGCTCAACTAATACTTCAAGGTGTGGATTGGTCATTGATGTAAGCTCAACTAGCTTACCCTCAAGTTGTTCCAATTTATTTTTGTGATTTAGGATACTATCAAGACTCTTAAACTTTGGGTTTAGCCCAATATCAGACTCATCTTTTGTAAAGACTTGAAGTTTATCAGCCAACTCCTTTTTTCTATCATTCAACTGATTACGATATTTCTTCAACTTCTCATGCTGCTTTTTAATCTCTTCTTGGTTGGAATCGTGGTAAGATTGCTTACAACGTGGACAAATCCCCTTATCAAGGTGTGTTAGCTCATGTTCAAGTTCAGAAATTTTTGTATTCAAATCTCGCAATTCTTGATTAGTATCACGAATTGGGTCGTTTAGCTCTGTCTTCTTATTAACGATTGTTATCCACTTATCGTATTTTTCTCTCTCCACATCAATATCAATATTGGAGTCTTTTTCAATACAGTTTTTTACATCTTCTATTTCGGCTACATGACTTTGTTCCCATGTAACAACACGGCGTTTTGCCGATTCGAGTTGCTT
>JAGWGO010000189.1 GCA_028867395.1 Nitrososphaerota archaeon
AGATTAGGGTTCAAATCCCTACGGACCCACCAAATTTCTTCAGTATGATGTAAGGAGCATACACAGTAGCACTGGAGCCTGACTGGGCTTGGTTGTCTCTACGTCATATGTAGAGTACTGAAGAATTTTCACGTACTATATACAGTTATGAAGAAATGCGTTTTATGTTTTAAGTATCACACAAATCCGTGGCACGATGGTCTCAACATGTATTGTGAGGACTGTGTACCAATTCGCGAATTGTCTCGTAATAAAGCTGACAACATAATTGATCAGTTATATCTTGGAGATATGAAAATTGCTGGAACATTCGATGGTCTACGTCTTTGTGTCCATGAACATGGTCCACAGTATGATGGACAATGTTTTCTAATACCAATCCTAACAAAGCGCCCATTTTCAAAATGGGATCGTACAGGTGCAACAGCAAGCATTGAGAAATTAGACGAATGTGCAGAATTAATTGAAACACATGTCAACAAAGGTAATAAGTTGCTTGTTCACTGTTTCGGTGGTATTGAACGATCACCACTCACGATTGCGTGGTGGATGGTTAAAACGAAACGAGCAGACAATATTGAAGACGCATATAAATTTTTACAATCAAAACGACCTGCAGTAAGTGAGCGGTTGTTTTGGCTACCTCGAGACCACGAATGGTTTCAGGAGATTCCTTAATATTGGCGTGTGACCGGAGTGGTAACGGCGTCGACTGTTAATCGACTATTCGCAGGTTCGATCCCTGCCGCGCCAGCATGCGAGCCTCCGGTTCGAGAGTAGATAAATACTCGAACCGGAGGTCATTTATGACAGCAGAATATAAAACAAAAGAATATCATCGAGAGAAGGCACAACAACACTACAAAAAGTACAAACGCTCATATAGAGCAAGGTACACCCGTCAACGTGCTGACGGAAAACGTTTTGTTGAAGAAACAGTCAAAGTAACTGGATGTTCAAAATGTTCTGAAAAGGAACCAGTTGCATTAGATTTGCACCACTTACACGACAAGGATTTGCCTGTTTCGCAGATGTACGCGTACAATCGCGAACGTCTAATAGAAGAGATCAACAAGTGTATTGTTCTCTGCAAAAATTGCCATGCAAAAATTCATGCTGGCCTGATTACACTTTAATGATACAATGCTGGTTTAGTATAGTGGTATTATGCTGCTCTTGTAAGGCAGAGACGGGGGTCCGATTCCGCCCATCCAGCACCAATTCAATTCCGAAATCATTCAATGGTAGGATGACTCGCTGTTAACGAGTTCATGGGGGTTCGAATCCCTCTTTCGGAGCCAATTCGAGTCGGTTAGTGCGTAATGGGAAATGGTTGCCCCATCCTTCTATGGAACGGCCGTTCTATGAGGTTGCACCTCCGATGTAGGTTCGACTCCTACACGACTCGCCAAACAATAGTCCCTTAGCTCAATGGTAGAGCACCTCCGTGACATGGAGAATACAACGGTCCGATTCCGTTAGGGACTACCAATTCAATCTGCTGTTAAGTGTCTACAAAACCCAACGAAGGTAGTGATATCCTATCAGGTAGTTGGCTGACACGCGAATGAGAGAGGACCTAAGGCACTTGCAAGTTTATGTAGCCGACCGTCTGATTAAAACCAGCAGACTTTTTTATTAAACAGGAGTATAGTATTATGAGTGGTTCTAACGTAGAAAAGATTCCATTGACACGCGAACAAAAGGCCGCGTTGTTTCTTGAAGCACAGCTCCTGCTCAAGCTCTGTCAAGAGTTATTGCTTGAAGCTCGTGCTCACCACGAAGAAGATGAGAGGAATTTATGTTATCCTACCCAAGTATACCCAGCTGGAAAGCCTCTGTGCTAGGTGAGCCTTGCATAGCTTTTTACAAATATGATGGAAGTAACCTTCGCTGGGAATGGTCTCCCAAGAAAGGTTGGTATAAGTACGGAACTCGCAACCAGCTATTTGACGCAAATGCGACTCCATACAACCAAGCCATTCCTATCTTCCACGATACAATGGCAGACGATATTGTCAGTAAAGTAATGGCTCGAGAAGGACGAAAGGTCGAACGAATTATTGCGTTTACTGAGTTCTTTGGACCATCAAGTTTTGCTGGATCACACGATGAGAAAGAAGAAAAAGAACTCATTCTGTTTGATGTTTCGGTCTATAAGAAAGGGTTCATTCCAGCAAAAGAGTTTGTGAAGATGTTTAATCAGTTTCCTTTTATGGCAGATGTCATATACGAAGGAAATATGAACAAACAATTCATCGAAGATGTATGGAGTGGAAAATATCCACTAAATGAAGGAGTTGTTTGCAAAGGAAACCAATGGCAGGCAAAAATAAAGACACAAACGTATTTGACACGTTTATTGAATAGATTTGGGCCTGATTGGGAAAGGTATGAGTAATATGATTTTGTGTTCTCTTTCTTTTTCCGGTATCGTAAATACAGCCTATACACTTGGACATTTATGAACCTATTTGAAATTTCCGACGAATTTAACAACTTGAAGGGAGATCCCGAAAAGGAAATATCCTTCATTGAAAAGCGAAGATTGGCTCTCGATCACGAGCAGAAACACGTTCGTCAGTATAAACAACAACTACTAGATAAAATTGTAGGTCATATCGAAAAAGCTGCATGGGGATTCAACAACCCATCAGATCCTACTCAAAAGGCAGAGATTGATAAGATTATTGCAAAAGGATTTGTTCCAATTATACAAAATAATACGTGGTCTGGAAATGATGAAGTTGAAATGTTTATTCCTAACTTACCACAAAATCGAGAAGTAATTGAAAAGCTTATACGGGTTTCAAAACGTGATGCTGCATTAGCAAAGATGAGGGATAACATTCCATCAGAAATTAAACGAGCAAAAGGACGATTGTCAGCATGGAAACGCAAACAACCTAATTATGTTGGACGTGCAACTGGAAAGGAGCTCTTAGGTGCTCTTAAGAAGCAAGTTGAAGAGTATATGACGTCAAAGGGTTGGACATTTGGAATCAACAACTCTTATTATTGGGCCAAGAACAAGATGATTGTTATTGATATTCCAGTTCGTACAGGATTAGAAAACAAAACGCCTATAGACACAGCAAAGACAATTGTCAAGCCAGACTTGACAGAGTTTTTAGAAAGTTTAGGATATACACAATTCCGAGTTATTGATCGATACTATCCAGACTCAAAACTAATGATTGTTAAGATTCAACTTGATGATGTTGAAGCAAAGAATAAGGCAGCAAATAATGAAACTCTTTGAAGTAAGTGATGAGTTTGAAAATTTAAAGCCTACCTCTGCACGTGAGAAATATGAACAAAGTGAAAAGAAGCTCCTATCTTTGGAACACCAAAGAGATATTGTCTACAACACCATTAGTAAATTTTCCAATAAGAATACTAACACCCGCTATATC
>JAGWGO010000190.1 GCA_028867395.1 Nitrososphaerota archaeon
CATGATTAGAAAACCAAGAAGTAGTCTGTTTCCTTTTGGGTATCGTAAAGTTGAGGTCCTTGCTGCCTTTACTGCAGCTATCATAATTGTGGTTCTAGGAGTGCTAATAACATACCATGCCATTGGAGTTTTATCGCATCAAACGACCTTGCGCTATCCTGAGGTAACCCTCATCACCTTGGCATCGGCGGGAGGCATTTCATTACATCGTGCATTTTCCATACGAAAGGTGGCAATCGAATCAAATCTCATATCGCTCAAACTTGATGCAAAAAATTCAATAAAAGAAAGCACCGCATCATTTGTTGGGTTTGCAAGTGTAGCCATAGGTACCTACACCAGTTTCAAATTCATGGATGCCATAGGTGGAATCATAATTGCAATATACATATTTTTGATGGCTTACACTGCAATTCGAGAATCTACGCTTGTTTTAGTGGATGCGGTCGATAACCCCGATATGACGGACAATATAAAAAATTTCATATTCTCCAGGTTTAAGATCAGGACAAAAGAGGTCTTTCTGCGTCCAGTAGGTAAAGAATTTAATGCAGAAATACACGTTTTATTCCCAAACGATTCAAGACTTGATGAGACTAGCAAAATTATTAAAACTATGGCATCTGCTGTGAAAAATGAGATGCTCTTGGCCCGAGTAATTATAATTCCTGAACCAGAAAATGGTTAGGACTTGGGAGGATTGGCAAATCTATTTTGAGGATTTTTGTGATAATCAACAGGGATGCTAGAATCCTTCTGTCTGCCAGTTAAAATTCCTATCACGGTATCATCTTTTTTAATGACTCCTTCACTAGTCAGTTTTTTGATCCCTGCGGGAACCGCGCCTGAGGCCATCTCGCAGTCAAAGCCATTCAGACCAACTAGAGCCATGCCATCGAGCATCTCGCTATCAGAAACTTGGGTTACAATACCGTTTGTAAATTCCAAAGCCCTTAGGCCTTTTATGATATTTGCAGGTTTTGCAATTTGGATTGCCGTTGCTTTTGTTTTCGGTTTTATGCCATTTGTATCCATGAATTTATAATAATTTTTTATCAACTCTGTGTCAGGTTTTCCTTTGTTCCATCTCAACTCCTTTCCTTCGAATTTTCCATTAAAAAGTGTGTAGAGCGTGTTTGCACCTTCAGAATTGACTACTGCAATGCGTGGAATCTTATTAATCCATCCCCACTCGTAGAGCTCCATCAAGCTTTTACCACAACTTGATGTGTTACCAAGAGCGCCTCCAGGATACACAATCCAATCTGGAGCCTCCCAGTCTAGTGATTCCAAAGCTCTGAATACGATTGTTTTTTGACCTTCTATTCGAAACGGATTTACGGAATTGACAGTATATCCCCCTCCTTTTCCAGCTTGTTTGAGCGAAGCAGAAAGCGCATCGTCAAAGTTTCCTTTGATTTCTATTACTTGGGCGCCAAATTGAAAGGCTTGTCCTAGCTTTCCTGGTGCCACCTCACCGGCTGGAATATACACATCACATTCCATATTCTCATTTGCTGCGTACATTGCGGCAGATGCAGATGTATTGCCAGTAGAGGCGCAGATTATTTTTTTAATATTGACAAGCTTTGCATGCGTTACGGCAGTTGTCATACCGTTGTCTTTGAATGAACCGCTTGGATTATACCCTTCTGGCTGAAGCCTCATATTCTGGACACCTACATAATCTGAAACCTTTGACATGTGATATGGTTTTGATAACCTACCTTCTGCCCCATCGAGAGATACTAGATATCTTGAACACTCATCAATATTTTCGGTATCAATCTGGCAAAAATTCAAGAGTTCTCTAAAACGCCAAACGCCGCTTTCATTGAATATGTTGTTTGCATGATTTCTCCGTTTGTAAAAAACTTCTTTTAATGAGGTTTGAGGTTTTGATTTGTACTTTATATCTAATAGATGTCCTCGTTCACATTCTATGCGGATATCTGTTACAGGATATTCTAAACCGCAACTCGGATCTATACATTTCTGAAACGCTTCCGACAGCACTATGGAAAATTTAGATGGTACTTATTTAAAGCTACAGAACTCAAAACATACTCGATCTTATGATTGTAAAGGCATCGGCTTGAAGCAAACGTCAGGCTATAGACATTAACATAAATGCAATATCTGTAAAATAGCACTGTTGAGGATAACTACAATGGCTTATGGTGTAGCCATCATAATAATATCGGCAATAGTTCATTACATGGTGATCCCAGGAATTGAGAACTGTAATTCAATGAGTGGGATTGTTTCTACATATACCTCGAAGGATTATTCTGCTGGGTGTCAAATTTTATCAAATACGCAGTCTGGTACTATTGTTGTTGAGATTAGCGGGCTCGCAATAGCAGTATTTGGAGCGTTGCAAAAGCCAAAAATTAAATAATTATTTTTTAGGGCCAGATCGCATGTGAAAGTTGACGCAACATTTGCATTCTTTTAAAATACACTCTTTTTCAGACAGGTGGCCACAGATTCCACATTCGCAGTGAGTTTGCATCTTTTTTCTGTGTATCTGCGGCATTTGACCAATATGAGGGTTATTTTCTGATAAGATGCTCAAATTTAGCTATTTTTTAGATTTTTTTGCTTTTGTAACTGTTTTATTTTTTTCGCTTTTTGCTCTTTCTTCTGCATGTTTAGCTTTTGCCTCCTCAGTTTCTTTGCTTTTTTCATCTACTGCCTTCATAACGGCTTGAATTAATGCGTCTAAATCACTGTCAGAGACAGGAGGCTCTACCGCACTTGCGATTTGATTTATTGCATCAGATATTGCTGAGCTTACTTCACCGAAACTTTCAGGGTCTTCATATGCGGCATTATACAGGGCTTTTAGGCGCCTGACATCTGAAAGCAACTGATCAGTCAGTATCAAACGATGTTTTTTACCATTTAACGTTATTTCCTGACTTATCATGCATGGACTCTTCGTCCTACTTTCATAAAGTTTTCTGTAGGAGAGTGCGTTTAGGAGGATGTTAGGAATTGATAGGATGAAGGTATGATCGCAGGTTTACTTCCATAGATAATTGCAATTTCATCATGAGGATTTATTTCTGTGTCATTCATGCTTGATGATGTTTTTTGACCATTCAGGTAAATGATTGGGATACCAGTTGGAGGTAAGTTACTAGTGGCTTTCCATATGTCAAAAAATTGTGATATTGTAAATTGTGCATTTTCTGGCGAATTAATGTGTATTATTCCAGTCATGTCCTGGGTGTACATCCAATACCTGCAAGTATTGTTTACAACTCCAATTCCTGCTGGAACCTGCTGCGTCTTTCCATCTACAAAGATATCCAAATGCGCATATGTCTGAATGTTTTGTAGTGGCATACTTTCACATCTTATGCCATCAATCGTGGAAACTTCATCTG
>JAGWGO010000191.1 GCA_028867395.1 Nitrososphaerota archaeon
CTTTTGAACATAGTATAGCTTTTTCAAAAGAGAATTCCTCTATATTCATATGAAATGTATCTAGTAAAATTCCTATGCTTGGATGGTTTATTTTGCCTATTATGTATATTGCATCAAGCACAGTGTTGCAGTAAGGCGTGCTGTATCTATTAAGAGGCTCGATCATTAATTTTACATTACGCTCTGAAGCAAATCGAGCCAGCGACACTAGTAAAGGAATTGCTTTCTCCATTTTAGATCTTTTTTGTTCTTCAGAAATTTCGTTATGATTTGCGTCAAAATCATTTTTGGTATCTGCAAAAAGACAAATGTTAAGTTCATTACCGCCAAGATATTGACACATATCAATACATTTTTTTACATAATTTTCAGAATGTGTGACTAAACCTTGATCTTGACTCAAAAGTCTTCTTTTCCATCCGTCTTGACTATTACTTCCCCACATTCCTGTTATGCCGCATATGGGCAAACCATGTGAATCAATAGTTTCTCTAGTCTTCTTTATGTCAACCATGTCTGGTTCACCATACATTTCTACTGCGTCAAATCGTTGCTCCTTCAACCTATGTAGTGTCTGTTCTATTGGCTCCATGCCAATAAAGGAAGACAGAGTTACTGAATACTTGAATGCCAACGAGTTATTTCCCACAACTTTGTTTCTATCTTCATGGTATCTACCAGTCATTCATTAGGTGGCCCAAAATGTCAACACATTTCATAATATGTGAGTTTTTTGTCAATCCAGACTTGCGATTTGAGACATATGCTGACAATCCATCTCCTGTTTCCAAGTCTGGCGGCCTTCCATGAGACCCTTTTATCAAATTTGTATCAAAAGGTATGCATTTTTTCTCTCTATCAAAAAATAGTTCTACAGGATCGTATCCTGGCTTTCGATGAATGTCAACAGTTTCTGCAAATGGAGGTGCTTTTTGAGGATCGTGCCACCAATAGTAACTAAACCATTTGTTTTTATCAGAAATTGCTATCAATTCCCCACTTCTTTCATTATTTATCCTCAATTTCTTTTGGTCATTCTTTGACAAGACTTTGTCTATGCCAGGTGTGTCTCTTAGTATTTGATGTGTCTTGTCAACACAATCGCCTTTGATGTAAATGTGAGCAACTTGATGATCAACCATGGCAAATGCCTTGCTATATTCAAAGTCAACATATTCTTTTTCTGCAATGGTTCTTGTCTGTAAAAGGCCTGCGTCTCTTAGTTTTACATTTATTGGAACGGCTCCGGATACATCATCAAATGAATATTCAGACATGACCAGAAACTCAGTTTCATCACCTATCTCCAATTTGGATGCTTTATCAACTATATTTCCAACAATACTGTCTGCTTTTTTGATATCATCGCGTACCTGGCTGCTATTTTTACCAAATCTCTGGGCTGAATAATCTACATGAGGTATGTAAACAAACATCAAGTTTGGACGTAAATTCTCCATAGTGTATTCGGCTGCCTTGCCAATCCACTCGCTCGATTTGGATGATGCCATTGGGCCCCAATATGTTGCGAGACTAAACTCTCCAAGAGATTTTGCTGTCTCCTCATACCAGCCGAGTGGTTTTGAGTAACACCATTGTATCATACTACCATCTCCCATGTGCAAAGGTCTTGGTGTAACGATGACATCTGAGTTTGCAAACATTGTGTTTTGCCAAAAAAGAACCGCTGTCTTTATGTCAGACGGTGCCCTCGAAGGTGTTTTTCTTTTCATAGTGTCCCACACCCGTTCTCTTTGGACAAGCGAACTTGCTTGTTCCCAGAAGGAAACTGAATGGCTTCCTCGATCGTACAAACCGTTAGCTATTATTCCATGTTCATTTGGATATTTTCCAGAAAGTATGCTTGCTTGAACTGTGCATGTTACTGCTGGAAAGACAGGTTCCATTTTTGCACTCTCTCCCTTCTCAGCTAATGCTGAGATGTTTGGTGCAAGATCTGAACCCAAATGTTTGTGTTCTAATCCTACCAAATTGATTATTATCTTGTATTTTACGGACATCACTTGTCGATTTCCTTTGAAAAATAATTTGTCTTTAGATACATTTCAACCTATGTGACATAGAACTTTCTTGATAAAATAATTGACGGCACCAAGAACAATAATGTCATTAGCCCAATTGGCAATCCCGTAGTTCCAGTTACAAATATGCTGTCCAGAATTATTATTGATATTACGAGATTTTTGATTGTGTTCTGAATCCTTACGGCATTGCCTGAAATTGAGTATCTGAAGATGAGGGAAATGATGACTGTAAAGGGAACTAGAATTAATAGGCTTGACGGTTTGAGTATATCAAACACAATTGCAATTCCTATGGCAATAACAATGGCATAATTTGTTAAAAATAAGGCAATTATCTGACTTTTTGATCTCATTCCAGATAATTCCTTGCTACTAAAAAACGCAATGACTATGACATATACAAATACGCAGATTGCGACAAAGATAAGATGCGAAAAACCAGTTACTAGAGGTAACTGAATTGCAGTACTTGCTCCTAAAATTACATTAAGAAATCTAGTACCTCCTATTGTGATCGGATTAAGGATTCTGCTGTGCTTTAGCTTATAATCATAGGCAAATATCATGCACGAAAGAAAGACTGCGATGGTAAAGCTTGTCCACGAAACAATAAACGCGAGTATTAAAGCAGAACCCATAAATCCAATTGCGATTTGGAGTGCTCGTTCTTTTGATATGGCATCTGATGGCAGCGGCCTGAACGGTCTTTCTTTTTTGTCTAGTTCCATATCGAAATAGTCATTGAATATTACTCCTGCAACATAAAAAAACGCAGACGAGGTCATCAATATGGCTAGATTGATGAAATTGGCCTCAGATAGTGGTGTGAGAATAAAGTACCCTGCCAGAATGTTAGTCGGTGATGTGAATACATTAGGCAGTCTTGCTAACTGTAAGTATTTTCTAAGCGTTACAAAATCGCCTCCACAAATTACAAAAAAAGGACTGTATCAATGACATTTAAGATAAGTATTTCATTTAGTTATGCCTCTAAGATAGTCTAAAGCCTCTTGTGCTGCTTTTATCGGTGTTGACTGATAAGGATAAAGTTCAACTGTAACAAATCCGCTATAGCCAATATCATTTATAGCTTGAAAGACTTCAGCAAAATTGATCGCACCAAGTCCTGGTATGAGATGACGATGTATGCGATTTTCATTAATGTCTGCTAGATGAAAATGCTCTATGTATTCTGATAATTCATGTACTATTTGAGCGGGATCTTCTCGCACACAAAAAAAATGACCAATGTCAAAATTAAGTCTCACATATTCCGAGTTGATTTTTTGCATTAAATTT
>JAGWGO010000192.1 GCA_028867395.1 Nitrososphaerota archaeon
AACAAGTTCCACGGAAGATTCATCCACTACTGGGATGAGCCAGAAGTTGATGATATTCCGGATATTGTAGAGCCTAGCATGCACGGCATGGTCGAGGTCATGCGTGGATGTGGAAGAGGCTGCAAGTTCTGCGACGTTACACTAAGACCATTGAGATATTATCCTCCAGAGAAGGTAAAGCGCGAGATTGAGATCAACATAAAGAAGGGAGGACAGAGAAACGCATGGCTTCACAGCGATGATATCTTTGTGTATGGTCTTGACCCAAGAAAGACAAAGAACATGGCTCCAAACAGGGAAGCACTAGAAGAACTCTTCACTGTTGTCATGTCAACAGGTATTGTTCACACCAATCCTACGCACGGTACGCTTGCAGGCGCAATTGCTGATGAAAAACTGATTCCAAACATCTCAAAGATTATTCGTTCAAGTCCTGACAACAAGATTGGAATCCAGTGTGGCTTTGAGACTGGAAGCCTCAGATTGATAGGCAAGTATGCCGACAGGAAACTTTCACCATACAAGCCAGAAGAATGGCACTGGGTCGTAAAAGAAGGTGTCAAGACACTAAATGAGCACCACTGGATACCTGCATTCACGCTTATCATGGGACTTGACAACGCAGAGACAGAGGAAGATGCATGGGAGACAATCCGATTGATTAGCGAACTTGAGAAAGAGCAACCCGAGTCCATGTTTACCACAACCCCACTAACTTTTGTCCCAATTGGATTGCTTGAAAAGTCTGAATTTTTCGATATTGGAAACGAGATGACAGCAGCTCAGCTTGGTGTCATGTACAAGACATGGCAGCACAACTTCAAGTATGGAATCCAGAAATTCATGGACAAGACAGGACACAACAGTACAATGAAGAGAAAGATGTTCACAGCTCTTGCAAGATCCTTGGGAGGAGTTCCGCTAAACGCAATGGAAAAGTTTGCAAGAAAGAAAGGCGCAGAACATCAGCGCGTCATAGAAACCATCAAGGCAAAGTACTGGTAAAGGCCAAAACAAATACATAAATTGCATTAAACAGGGGTATAATTCGTGCCAACTCACGGTTCGCTTACTAAAGCAGGAAAAGTTCGAGGCCAGACTCCAAAGGTACAAGCAAGAGAGAGACATGGAGAGATTGGCATTGCAAGAAACCGCGACAATTTTAGAAAAAGATTCATCCTAAAGCGAGTACCCGGGCAGAACAAGCCAGGTCAAAGAAGAAGAAAGTAATTCTACTATAATCTTGATATAATTCACAAATTGGAAAAAGATCCTATGATATTTCTATACCAGAATCTTTTTTTATAGTGACAAGAGTGGGGACATCATGTCTGGAACTGAATCAAACTCTGTTGGCTGCTCGAAACTCATTGAGATCAAAGGCTGTGCGGAGCCCAAGATGACCAAGCAGGGCAAGCAGTATGTCGTAGATACATCCAAGGAGCCAAAGATAATCTTCAAAGATGCAATAGGTAATGCAAGGGAGATGAAGTTCAAGCGAAACTGTACTGTTACAATAACGCATGAAAAGATACTCTACAACCGCGAAGACGTGGAGATAAAGCCTGTTACTCTTACTTGAGATGATGATATGTCCATAGAAAGTCCGGTTTAGAAGTTAGGTCACTTGATTATTCCGTTATTGATGAGGTATCCAAGCATCTCAGTGTACTCATCAGTAGAAATTTTTCCATCTGATAGCAGTCCTGCATCATATCGTATCCAGAAAGGTATGGTTGTAAAATCTGACGTGTTGTTTGACTTGATTATCTGATAGTCCACCATGTTTTCTACCCCGTAAGCATAATCCAGGTCTCTCATCTTTCCATCGTGCCACAGCTTTGAAGCATAAAGAAACCAACTCGGAACTGTCTTTGATGGCACGACCTCGTGAGTTGTTTGATTGTTTAGCTTGATAACAGACTCGTAGGTTTCACTTCTGGTAAATCCAAATTGCTTGCCTCCAAAAAACTCTGCATACAAATGAAATGGAGCGCCGTTATCTTTTGGTACTGCTTTCCAAGATGCGTAGAACTTGCCATCAGAGTCTGTCTTGGCTAATGCAATAATTATGTCGGGTCTAGTATACTGAGCATCATCTTCAATGAATACGGTTCTGTTTGAAATCGGCGTGCCGTCAGGCGCAGTCAATTTCCCTGAAAAGGCCACACTCGAGTCTTCGACAAGTACACCGCCAACTATATCGAGATGAATATTTGCATAAGAAGTGGCGTAAACTGATGACATAGTAAAGGGTAGGAGAAAAGCTACAAGAAGATAAATTCTGAACAATTTTCACAAATATGGCACACTGGTACTTTATAGCACTTTTTGTAATGATCAAATCTCATCAAATCAGTGAAATAAGTTCCAAAAACACATTGCGGCATCAGAAAATGTTTTCTAGGATCTGACAGTTTTAGATATCTGAGAATCTTTTTATCGCATCTCTGGTTCTTTCGTATAATTTCTGTGGGTCCTTGTTTTTTTCAAAATCAGTCAGAGTGTTTTCCATTTCTTGCATAAACTGCTCTGTCTTGGTTCTATACTCTTTGAATTTTTTCATGACGCCTAAGGTAGGACCATCCATGTCTCTCTATCTCACTCGTGGCAAAAATATGTTTTCATCGATCTTTTGGCTTTGAGAACTATCAAGGTCTAATTAATGCGTAAATATAGCGATGTGGTATATCTATAGCATGGTTGGCTTTGGTACAACAAAACTGGCTGGACTCGTAATCGGACGAGGTCTAGTTTCGGTTCTGTCAAATCTATGTCGGATATTCTCATTGTCAAAAACCGTCGTGTGACGGATCAAGTTTTACCAATGTACTTTATGTGCTGGAAAAAGTAGAGACTTCCTAATGGGTAATTAAATCCAAAACCAAGAGGGATGTTTCGTATACTCTCTTGGTGTACTAACCTGTAACCTTCTCTTGTTAGCTTGTCTACCAATTCTAAGAACTCTTCATTCCCACCCAGTTTACGCAAGACTATGGCAGTGGCATCAGTTTTCATAAAGACCATCTCTTTGTGTCGAAAAATCTTCTTGAGAAATTGCCCTTCGCTTTTCATATTGCTTCCCTGATAGCTAGCCAGTTCTTTTGCAATATCGACATTTTCCTCAGTAGTATCCTTGATGTCAATCGCTTTATCTACAACAGTATCTTTCACATCGCTTACTTTATCGACAACAGAATCTTTGAGTTCCGTGACCTTATGCAGTTCTTCTTCCATCTTTTCTTTCATGCCATTTAAAACCCCTGAATCTGATTCATCAGTCAATAGATAACAATAAGGCGTCAAACTTAAAAATTTGATGTATTCT
>JAGWGO010000193.1 GCA_028867395.1 Nitrososphaerota archaeon
AACCGTCACGTTAATCTAGAATCATTTTGAGATCATGTAACTTACAATAATGCTATCATTTACTATTGTATTTGCTATCGTGTTTGAGTTTCTGAAATAAGCTAGGTCTTATCTTGATACCATTCGTTAATTCTTGGGTGGTAGTGAGAGAACACTACATTACAGTTCATGGTAACAAGATGAGATACGTTGAAGATGGAAGCGGACCTGATATCGTCTTGATACACGGTCTTGGAAGCCAGGCCGAGAGATGGGCAAACGTAATTCCAATCTTAAGCGAGAACCATCATGTAATAGCCCCAGACTTGATAGGATTTGGATTTAGTGACAAACCTCAGGTTGATTATACTCCTCAATACTTTGTTCAATTCATCTTTGGTCTTTTGCAGGAGCTTGGAATTAAAAAGACCGTCATGATTGGCTCGTCACTAGGTGGCCAAATTGTAGCCGAGGCTGCAGCTTGTGATGGTACTATGATCAAGAAAATTGTTCTAATCTCGCCAACAGGTACAATGCGAATAACAAACCCAACACTTGATGCCTATGTCATGGCAGCATTATATCCACAACGGGACCTGATAAGAAACGCATACCAGATGATGGCAGGTGACAAGAAAAACGTTGACGAGTCAACTATCGCAAGGTTTCATGAGGCAATGTCAAGACCAAATGCAAAGATGGCGTTTCTCTCTACAGTGATAGGCTTCAAACATTGGCCTGCAATATCTACAAGATTGCAAACTATATCCATTCCGTCTCTTGTCGTATGGGGGAGCAAAGATACTATGATCCCAATTGAATTTGCAGACGAGTATGTGAATAATCTAAAAAATTGCAAGTTTATTGTCATGGAAGGGTGCGGACACAGGCCACATGTAGAAGAGCCATCAAAACTTGTAGATGTAATGCTCGAATTTCTTGGCAAAAAGATCGCCACAACACAATCTGTCACCTAGCACATTTTATGATCTTCTCTTCACTAGGAAAAATCCAACAAGGAAGAGTGTTGCACTTAACAAAAACGAAGTCAGATTTAGCACTAGATATCCAACACCCAGCGGAATTGGGACGTATAATGTCGGTATGCAAAAACCGTGAATGAAACTGTCACAGGTTGGAAATCGTCTAGGAATCGTATCACTGATAGATGCAGATTGGCGCGTTATCACCCCTATGACATATGGCGACAACAACAGAATTAGGCCCAGAATAGATCTCTTGTCAATGTTTATGATTTTCTTGATTAGCGACAAAAAAGTATTTTTTGGAGTCATCTCAGAGGTCTAACACAACCCTGTGGCGTGTTAGCTTTATAGGTTACTCTACTAAATTATGTACAGTTCGCGTGCCATGAAGATAACTACTATTACAATGTTTGCCATGATGGTTCTTATTGTGATTTCAGGCTCTTTATACCGCGCAAGTGCCCAATCTACTATCACATGTGGTCAGACCATTGGCCAATCAGTTACACTCTCATCTGACCTTAACTGCGCCAAAAGCGGAACTGACGGGCTCATAATTGGCGCAAACAATGTAATCTTGGACTGTGCCGGTCATACCATAACAGGCCCTGTCTCATTTTATCGGGGTATGACAGGCCTTGACGGAATATCTCTTACAGATGTCAGCGGAGTCACTGTAAAGAACTGCAATGTAACATATTTTGACAATGGGTTTGTTGTGTCAAATTCTGAGAACAATAAACTGGTATACGACAAGGCTGACAATAACGGAAACTATGGATTTGATGTTACAATACATTCAAGCAATAACCAACTTGGTTATGATGAGGCCGCTCATAACGGCGGATATGGATTTTCCGTGGAAGCGAATTCCAACGGAAACCAGGTTGATACCAGCCTTTCAAGCGGTAACACAGAAGCAGGATTTGTAGCCCTTACAGATTCTAACAATACTACGTTTGAAAATGACAAGTCGTACAAGAATTTGCAAGATGGCTTCATAGTTAGCTCAAGTGCTGGTGGAATCTTGGAAAACAATCAAGCCATAGAGAATGCATACAGTGGGTTTGCACTTTTTGGAAGCACAAGTAACAGCCTTGAAAATAACACATCTGTTAGCAACGGAATGGGAGGATACCTCTTGGTTGTGAGCTCAAGCAATAATCTTGGCAACAACGATGCAGAGAAAAACGGACAAGATGGATTTTTGGCCGACTCTAGCAGTACTGGGAATACATTAAGCGCTAACTTGTCGAACGAAAATACAGGTAGTGGATACGAGGATTCAACCCAAGGACCTAGTACTTCAACTACCAACACGTATGGTTCCAACATCTGCCAGGATGACCGGGCAGGTTCATCTACACCTGCAGGATTATGTAGTACGGGATAAGCCTCTTACATATTTTTATTATCTGAAATTTTCCAGTCTAGACATTCTTACAACCACTTTATGATGAATCTGGAAACATGAGATCCTTTAACTAGTAACTATGCACAGTGGGATCATGGGACAGAAAAGTTCAGGATTTGAGAGGTTTCTTGCGCCCTCAGTAAGCAAGATTGAAGAGGAATTGGGATTAATTCGTGCCGAGATTAATAAAATGAATGAGAAAATAGATGAGACATACAATAAAGTTGCAAAGTTAGAAGAGGGTCATAAACACCTTGCAGCAAGGATGGACAAATCAAATGATGGCTTGTCGACAGAATACCAGGTCTTGATCAATAACATTAACGAGATGGAAAAACAAGACAAAGATGAGATTGATGCGTTAAAAAGATTCATGGATGTTGCTCAAAGACGGTTGACCATACTTGAAGCCAAAATGAAAGATCTTGGTCAATGAACCAGGACCCTCTTTGCAGTGAATTTTGTCAAATACAATTTTTACTTTATCATCAAGAATCGGATTTAATATAAAGTGAAATCTGGATTTGAATGAAATTTCTTGGAATTTAATTTAGTCGCATGTATCATGTAGGTAACTGGCGAAACCATACGGTCCTTTGGGGGGGAAAGGAATTTCTATACCTGCTCTGTCAAGTGCTTCTTTTACTAATTTTGGAAGTGTTGGCACAACTTCCATAAACGAATCTCCAGGATACCACACATAAACCCGAAGGTTTACACTCGAATCACCAAGTTGTTCTGTCCAAACCATGGGTTCGGGTTCGACCAGAACATATGGCATGTCAGATATTGCTTTTTTTATTTCAAGTACTGCCTTGCCTATGTTCTCTTTGTATGCGATTCCTATTGCAAAGTCATCTCTTCGTGCAGAAAGCCTTGAAAAGTTCCGGATGTTTGTTGTAAAAATTTTGTCATTTGG
>JAGWGO010000194.1 GCA_028867395.1 Nitrososphaerota archaeon
CAGTCAAGTTTTACTACCAATTCAGGCAACAGTGGAGCGGATCGTCTTGAATTCCCAACTAACCTTGTCTTTGATCATTTGGGCAATCTCTGGGTTGCTGATAGTAATAATAATAGGGTGTTAAAGTTTGATGCGCCGTTTAGTAGTGGAGAGAGTGCAAGCCTTGTAGTAGGACAGCCTGACTTTACAACAAATTCAAGTGCCACAACACAAAATGGCCTTAATTTTCCAACCAGTCTTGCCTTTGATTCATCCGGTGACCTGTGGGTTACAGATAGCGGCAATAACAGGGTGTTAAAGTTTGATGCGCCGTTTAGTAGTGGAGAGAGTGCAAGCCTTGTAGTAGGACAGCCTGACTTTACAACAAATTCAAGTGCCACAACGCGAGACGGTCTTTATTTTCCAACCAGTCTTGGTTTTGATTCATCCGGTGAC
The DNA here is from genome assembly GCA_028867395.1 of Nitrososphaerota archaeon. GTDB lineage: Archaea > Thermoproteota > Nitrososphaeria > Nitrososphaerales > Nitrosopumilaceae > Nitrosotalea. Next base: position 436 of record JAGWGO010000194.1, read on the forward strand.
CTGTGGGTTACAGATAGCGGTCACAATCGTGTCCTGATGTATACTCCAGCAGCTCTTACCGGCATACCCCCATCAGCACAAGTAGTACTTGGCCAGCCAAACTTTACAACCAACTCTAGTGCAGCTACTCAAAACGGTTTGGATTATCCAACTGGCCTCAGTTTTGATCCTCTAGGTAACCTGTGGGTTTCAGATGCTGCCAATAACAGGGTGTTAAATTTTATTGCGCCGTTTAGTAGTGGAGAGAATGCAAGCCTTGTAATTGGGCAGCCTGACTTTACATCAAATTCAAGTGCCACAACACAAAATGGCCTTGCTCTTCCGCTGCATTCTGCTTTTGATTCATCCGGTGACCTGTGGGTTTCAGATAGCGGCAATAACAGGGTGTTAAAGTTTGATGCGCCGTTTAGTAGTGGAGAGATTGCAAGCCTTGTAGTAGGACAGCCTGACTTTACAACTGCTACAGCAGCTACTACGCAAGACAGTCTTGCTTTTAACCATAATATTACCTTTGATCCTTTGGGGGACCTCTGGGTTGCTGATAGTGGTAATAACAGAGTTCTAGCATTTTCACTAAATAAAGTAACTCTACAAGAAGAATTTGGAATATCAGACTCGATATCTACGACATTATCTGTTTTGTTACCAGAATCTCTTTCCCTCTCAGACTCTTTGGCTACACTAACATCTACTAGTGTTCCACTGCAAGAATCTCTTTCCCTCTCAGACTCTTTGGCTACATCGCTAACAAGAGGAGAACCTACACCGGCTATACCCCTTCAAGAGAGGATTAGCATTACAGATAACCTATTAGCGTTTGTTACTGGTCCAGGCCCCTCCATTGTATCAATGACAGCAAGTGGTGTAGTAGGTCATTCACAATTTGGTGATGGAGACACCATAACTATCCAGTTCTCAGAGCCCACAAACGAGCCCGGTGGAACCGGTCTGCAGAACAAGGCAGGTGTTGATGCCATCTTTACTTTCTCACAGGGACTTGGAACCAACTATTCTGGACAGTGGATAAACCCAAGTACGTTTGTAATTACTATAATTGATGCAACCGGCAACGGCAGTCCACAGATTGGAGTAACAACTGCCAGCGTAAATGCAGGTGCTAATCTTAAGAGCTCTGACGGAACCTCAATTGCATCTACATCGATATCTCCACCTCTGAGCGGAAGTTTTGGAGCATTTGAAATTAACACGTTTGTTGCCCCTGGCGGTACGGGCTCCATTATACTACCATCTGGAATTACGGCGTCAGTTACGTTGCCTCCTACTACCTCGACAACAGTATCAGTGACAGGATCACTTACTGCTCCAACGGCAGGTCCAAGCGGATCAACCCTTGGGTTTCTAGGACAAAAAGTTGAAGATATATCGCTGCCTTCAGGTACGTGTACTCCTGATTGTACCTTCTCATTTGCATTTACAAGTGATGATCTTATCGGTACTGGCATATCAAATCCACTTGATGTCAAGATATTCCATGACCACAACAATGACGGTGACTTTGCACAGCCTGATGAAACACTGCCTACTACTGTAACGCAGACCTCGGCCAACTCGTTTATTGCCACAGCAGTTGATAACAAGACATCAAAGTTTGCTGTTGGAGGTGTGGTGCCTGCGCTTGCAATACTTGGTGCGATAGGCGGAAACAGCGCGCCAAACCCTCCGGTACTTTCAGGGCCCGCATTTTCTTCCGACGAGTTTCCCTTGATAATTAACGGTCATGGATTCAAGCTGGATAATTTGACCAACGTGATTACCTCTTCAACATTTCGTGTTGGCCAGCCAGTTAGTATGAAACTCTTGATATATGAGAGTGCGGGTTCTTCTGACATCTCAGGGGTGTCGCTTTTTGCCAACCTTCATGGAAATGACCTAAAGGTTGGCGACAGCGACACCATATTGGCATACAATGATGGGTCTACCACCATAACCGATCCTGAGGGATTTTTCAAATCAACCAATGTTATCACAAAGACAGAAAATGACAAGCTTGAGGTAGACTTCAACATGACCTTTGCCAAACCCATGTCAAGTTCCAACCTCATCATAAGAACTTGGGATATGAGCAATTATGTTGGTGATATACAGATCCTCAATGCTTTCCAAGTATCACCTGCACTGATAACTGAAAAATCAAATTCGACAATCACTTTAGAGAACAATTCCAACCAGACAAACGTCTACATACCGGTATGGATTAGGAGTGTGGCCAGTTGGTGGCATGACGGAAAGGTAGATGATGCTAATTTCTTGTCAGGAATACAATACATGATTGACCACAAGATAATCAAGATACCGCAGACAACTTCTGCCAAAAAAGCAGCTCAATTTATTCCATCATGGGTGAAAAACGAGGTAGGATGGTGGTCCGAAGGACAGCTACCTGATAAAGAGATTGTCAAATCTTTGCAATATCTAATCAGCCAGGGAATTATAAAAGTGTGAAATACACATGTCTGTTTCAAATGAGACATACACCCATTGAAATATCAAGTTGCGTGTAGTTATACATGAGTTCTTTCAAGGTTTATGCCTCAGTTACTAAAATCAAAGGTAAAAAACCAACTCATTTAAACAAAACCCGTAGAAATAGAGAACTAGACAAAATGAAGAAATGAAGACATTTTATCTCTTTGTATTGAGATATTGGAACATCAAGTACTGCTAGCAATTACCGCTTTGTTTTGCAATATGTTTACTAGATATATTGATCCTTACCACTCGATTCCAAAAGTCTGCCCCTTTGTCACATCTTGTTTTGCCCATCGAATGATGTTGGATCTACCTTCCCTTCTTATTACTTGCCTAATCGTTGATTTTGTCTTTTTCTC
>JAGWGO010000195.1 GCA_028867395.1 Nitrososphaerota archaeon
GGACCTGCACCTACGATGAATACCTTGCCTTTCATTTTTTGTTCCATTCCTCCACCTTCTCTCTCCAGTTCTTTGCCAGCTCTTCTATTCCTTTTGCTGAGAGCTCAGAGGCAACCATTTTTCCAAGGTCTTTTGCCTGATCTGGTGTAGAGTCTTGTTTGACCGAGATGAACTTACTTCCGTCTACAGAATAGACCGTGACGTTAAGTGTGAGATTGTTACCTTCCTGACTTGCAAGTGCCCCTACAGGAAACCGACAACCTGAATCAACAAACATGGAAAGCGACCTCTCTGCTTCAATGGCGTTTCGTGACACTTGATCTTCGATTTTTTTCAAGAGCTCCAATACATCATGGTTGTCTTTTCTTGCCACTATTGCCAAGGCTCCCTGTCCAGGAGATGGCATGAATTTCTCTACAGAAAGTTTTTCAAATTTCACGTCAAGCCCCAGTCGTTGTATTCCTGCTTGGGCAAGGACAATGCCATCAAATTTTCCTTCACCAATTTTTTTTATTCGAGTTTCGATGTTTCCTCGAATTGGTTTTACTATCAGATCCGGTCTCTGTCTTGATATCTGAACTGCTCGTCGCAGACTGCTTGTTCCAATAACTGCATCTTTTTTCATTGCATCAAGCGTGGTCCCATCCTTTGATATGAAGATATCATTTGCTGGCTCTCTCTTTGGTATGCAGGCAAGCACTAGGTTGTCTGGCAATTCTGCCGGTACGTCTTTTAGGCTGTGTACGGCAAAATCTACCTTTTTTTCTGCAACGGCTCTATCAATTTCTTTTTCAAAAATCCCTTTTTGGTTTATGGTAAAAAGAGGTCTTGCATCAGTATCTCCTTTCGTTGTTATAGGAACTATTTCAAATTCTGCTTGCGGGTTTTTCTTTTTAAGCTCCGAGATAACCCAGTTGGTTTGAGCAAGAGATAGTTGGCTTCCTCTGGCACCTACAAGATATTTCATCTTTTCACCGTCTTTAGCGCTTTTTCATATGCCACGATTGTCTTGTCGATGTCTTCATTACTGTGGGCATATGATAAAAATACAGTTTCAAACTGTGATGGTGCTACAAATATACCGTTTTTCAGCAATTCGTTGAACAGTTTTCTGAATTTTGTCTGGTCGGAAGATTTAGCAGAAGAATAATCTACTACTGTTTGTTCTGTGAAAAATATTTGAAACATGGAACTTATTGAGTTGATTTGGTGTGGTATTTGCAAATCAGATGCAATATCTCTAAGTGATGATACCAGAGACTTACATTTCTTCTCAAGCATTGGATAAATTTTGGTCTTATACTTGTTCATTGTCTTCATAGAAGAGATTGCAGCAGATACAGAGATTGGGTTTCCGGCATAAGTGCTTGCCTGGTATACTTTGCCCTCAGGTGATAACATATCCATGACATCGCTCCTTCCGCCAACTGCTGCGATAACAAAGCCATTTCCAAGTGCTTTGCCTAGAGTTGTAATATCGGGTTTTATTGAATAATACTTTTGAGCTCCGCCCGTAGACATCCTAAAGCCTGTAACCACCTCATCAAATATCAAAAGACTTTCATTTTCTGTGGTAAGTCTTCTTATATCATTTAGAAAGTTTTCCTCCGGAAGCACAAGTCCCATGTTTGCAAGAACAGGCTCTACTATTACTGCTGCAATATCCTTTTCATTTTCAAGCACAGAGGCAAGTTCTTGTGAGTTGTTATATTGAACCACCAGTGTATTTTTTGAGACCTCATCGAGACCTCCTTCTGAGATCGATATACCATTGTGTGCAGCTCCCGAGCCTGCCTTGACTAGAACATAGTCATGCGCTCCGTGATAGCATCCTTCAAACTTGATGATCTTCTTCTTTTTTGTAAAGCCTCTTGCCAACCGTATAGCAGTCATGGTGGCCTCGCTTCCAGTGTTCACCAACCTGACTTTGTGCATTGAAGGAAAGTTTTTTGATATCATCTCAGATAGTTCTACCTCAATTTCGGTCGGAGCGCAGTATAGAGTTCCTTTTTTTAGTTGTGCGGATACACTTGAAATAATTTCTTTTCTTCTATGACCAAGCAAGAGTGCGCCATAACCATTACAAAAGTCAAGATAGCGATGACCGTCAACATCCCATATCGAGCTTCCTTGGGACCTTGCTACAAAGAATGGATACGGATCGTAGTACCTGACAGGGCTGTTTATTCCAGATGGAATTACTCTTTTAGACCTCAAAAACAATTTCTTTGAGTTTGACATCCATTCTAAAAAAACGGATTGTCATTATAATCTATATGAAGATTATTTGGTTGAAACAATAAGTTTTATTGTTTTTGAGCCTGGCAGTTAATCACAGTGTCAGCACTTGGGTTGCCTAGGTAACAGGTGTTATGTCCAGTTCCTCCCTGGATTATGTTGTCGCCATTGCCTACATAGATTAGTTCGTTGCCAGTTCCTCCCTTGATTATGTTGTCTCCATTGCCTGCAATTATCATGTCATTTCCACTACCACCAACTATCACATTGTTTCCATTGCCTGCAATTATACAGTCTCCTGCTGGGCCTGCATGAATTATATCGTTTCCATCAAGTCCAAGGATCAAGTTCTGCACTGATGAACCAGTTAATGTGTCATTGCCGTTGGTTCCCATTATCACATTGTAAATGGATTCTGGCTTGCCACATGCAAGGATATTTACTGTCTGGTCCAGCGTCTTGGTGTTTCCAAACTTATCTACTGCTGTCCACTCTATTGTAGTCCTTCCAATATGGAATAGACCTGTTGAGTTGTTAGTAATCTTGGGTGATATGTCAATTACGCCCGTCGCCGTAGCTTGACCTACTGAGACAGGAGTTTCAAAGGCAGTTGCATTGATTACAATATCGGATGGAATTGTTAATTGTGGTGGAGTGTGATCAACTACCTCAACTAACTGCGTAGTTGTCGCAATGTTTCCTGCCACATCTTTTGTAGTCCATGTCACTGTTGTATTACCAAATGGAAATACTGCAGGAGCATCATTGGTAATGGAAACTACTTTGGTGTTATCGGTAGCTGTTGCATTGCCTATTGATACAACGTTGCTAGTGGGACTTGTTGCATTGACTATTACTGTATGCGGAGCTGTAATCTTTGGCGGAGTAGTATCTACTACATCAATAATCTGAGTAGCATTAGCGGTATTGCCGGATGTGTCCTTTGCTACCCACAATATTGTAGTCTTGCCTAGCGGGAATGTCTTTGATGCGTTGTTAGTGAGTGTAACTGGCTCGATGTCAGTAGCTGTGGCATTGCCTATTG
>JAGWGO010000196.1 GCA_028867395.1 Nitrososphaerota archaeon
GACGGAGTGCTAATCGATGTTTCCAATTCTTATGACTTGGCGATAAAAAAAACTGTAGATTTCATCACAAATGAATTTGCTTCAATAAAGATACCGCCAGTTACAATAGAAATGATAGACAGCCTAAAAAAAACAGGTGGATTCAATGATGAAGTGGATGTGACATATGCCCTAATACTTGCAGCAATTACCTCGCAGAAAACTGGGAAGAGTTTTCCTACAGTAGTGTCTGATGTTGCTGAAAATGCGGACTCTACAGGGATTAGATCAGTTGAAAAATATCTTGAATCGTCAAGGATAGATCTGACTGAAATAAAAAAGAAGTTGGTTTACCCGGCAAAAAGATTTGAAAGTCCACTCTCGTCTATCTTTGACGAAATATTTTATGGAACAGATCTCTACACCAAGCTCTACAAACAAACTCCCAGGTTCTTTAACGGGCAAGGATTAATTGAAAATGATTTAGTGCTTGTAACAAAAGGCCTCCTTGATGAATTGCGCCAACTGTTTGATAGGAGAATTGCAGTTGTCACAGGAAGGGGGGTGGTCTCGGCAAGCCACTCACTTGAGAAACTGTTTGACGAGTTTGACTTGAAAAACTCGAGATTTCTTGAGGACGAGCCCCGTGAGATGGCAAAACCAAATCCTTTGCCTCTTATATCATCAATTAAGGGTATGAAATCTAGGCATTCCCTCTTTGTGGGTGATTCGATGGAAGACTATATCATGGCACACAAGGCCGAAGAGTCTGGGGTTCCAACTCTGTTTTGTGGTATATATGGAACAAGCAAAGACCCACAGGCCAAGATCTCTTTCTTTGAACAAAAGGGTGCCGACTTGATACTTGAATCGGTGAATCTACTTTCGAAGACATTAAATCTAGTTAGGGCATAAGGCACTTCTCTCTAGGGGATTTCATGAAATCAAGGATAGGCAATATAGTTAGAAAGACCAAGGAGACGGAGGTATCCATATCAGTTAACTTGGATGGTAGCGGCAAGATAAATGCAAAGACAGGTCTGCCGTTTCTTGATCACTTGGTTACTTCTTTTGCAAAACACGCAATGTTTGATCTCAAGCTTAACGCATCGTCAAAAGATGGCATAGACCACCACCTAGTTGAGGACACTGCTATTGCACTAGGTAATGCCATAGATGACTCTCTCGGAAACAGGACAGGTATCACCCGTTTTGGTTACGCGTCTGTACCAATGGACGAAGCCCTGGCAGACGCTTCACTTGATCTAGTAAAAAGACAGTATCACAGAATTGAGTTATCAATAACCAGAGATCAAATTGAAGAGATCTCAAAAGAAGATCTGGAACACTTTTTCAGGTCTCTTGCCCAGAGTTTGAACATATGCGTTCACATATCTGTCAAGTATGGAGAAAATGATCACCACAAGATAGAAGCCGCAATCAAGGCACTAGCGGTAGCGATGAGAAGTGCAGTAACTCTAGATAAAAGGCAAAAGGGTCCCCCAAGCACAAAAGGTGTAATGTAGATGGTAAAGGTAGCAATCTTTGATTATGGTGCAGGGAACATATTCAGCCTCAAGTCGTCTCTTGAAAAAAATGGAGCCGAGGTTAACGTAATAACTAACTTGGACAAAATGAATGGCTATTCTGGATTGCTGTTGCCTGGTGTAGGAAATTTTGATCCTGCTATCAAAAGTCTTAGCACATCCAAGGTCGCATTTCAGGATCTTGCAAAAAAACAGGTTCCAGTACTTGGCATATGTCTTGGAATGGAGATGTTCTTTGAAAAAAGCGAGGAGGGGAAGCTCCACGGGCTGGGAGTTTTAGAAGGGGAAGTTGTCATCCTTCCAAACAAGTTCAAAATCCCACATATGGGATGGAACAATCTTCAGGTAAAGAAACCGAGCATATTGTTAGAAGGAGTAAAGGAAGGTTCTTGGGTTTACTTTGTCCATTCATACAGGGTCAAGCCAAAAAAGGAGGACATTGTCAAAGCCGATTCCGACTATGGAATCAGCGTTCCTGCAGTAATAGAGAGCGGAACTCTATTAGGAACACAATTTCATCCAGAAAAGTCTGGGAAAGTTGGCGCTGAAATGATCAAGAACTTTTTGCGGGCGTGCAAAAAGTGAAAGTCATTCCCGCCATTGACATCATGGAAGGCAAGGTGGTGCGTTTGGTAAAAGGAGATCCCAAAAATAAGACTGTTTATAGTAACAATCCAGTAGAAATTGCAAAAGAGTGGCAGAGGGCAGGCGCAGACATGCTACATGTTGTAGATCTTGATGCAACACTAGGTCTTGGTTCCAATCTAAAAACAATAAAAAAAGTAGCGCAGGAGGTCTCGATACCAGTAGAGGTAGCTGGAGGCCTTCGTTCAGAAAATGTAATAGAAGATGCGCTAGATTTCGCACCAAAAGTAGTGCTTGGAACTATTGCATTCAAAAATAGGGATATGTTGCAAAAAATCTCAAAAAAGTTTGGCAGCAATAGAATTGTGATATCTGCAGATCAGTTAAATGGAAAGATAGTGGTTAGTGGCTGGACAGAAAGCACTGGGTTGGACCTTATACCGGGAGTTGAGGAATTTGTAAATCTCGGATTTTCAGAATTTCTTATAACAAGCGTTGATCGTGACGGAACCTTAGTCGGTCCAGATGTAGACTCGTTAAAGAACGCATGCCGTGTCAAAGGCGCAAAAATCATAGCAAGTGGAGGTATATCTAAACTGCAGGACACTATAGATGTAAAACAAGTAGGTGTTGCAGGCGTGATACTAGGTAAGGCATTATACGACAAAAAGATAACAATTGAAGAGGTAAAAGCAATAGCATGACTCTTACAAAGCGCGTCATCCCCTGTCTTGATGTAGACAATGGTAGAGTTGTCAAAGGTATGCACTTTAAATCAATAAAAGATGCTGGAGATCCAGTACTTCTTGCAGAAAAATATAGTAATGAAGGAGCGGACGAACTAATTTTTCTTGATATTACTGCATCAGAGCAGCAACGAGAAACCATCAAGAGTCTTGTCAAGAAAGTGGCGCAGGTAATCGACATACCATTTACAGTGGGAGGTGGTGTAAAGACGCTTCAAGATGCAAGAGATATTCTACTTAGTGGAGCTGACAAGGTGGCAATCAACACTGGTGCTGTCAAGAACCCAGACGTAATCACGAAATTGATGGAGATCTTTGGAAAGCAGTGCATTGTAGTTGCAATGGATGTGAGGCGTAATTATGACATCAAGGAAGGCAAGCACGTATTTACTTTGGATTCTAAAAAGTCCTGGTTCGAAGTCTA
>JAGWGO010000197.1 GCA_028867395.1 Nitrososphaerota archaeon
TAGCAATGGACGCCACATCTGCTCCGCTCATTCCATCGCTTGATTCGGCAATCTTGTCTAGATCCACATAGTCTGGATTCTTCACTCCGTCTACCGTAGATTCTCTTACAACTGGAATGTCCTTTGCATTAATCTCCAATATCTTCTTCCTACCTTCTTTGTCTGGAAGGGGCACCAAAATAATCTTGTCAAATCTGCCAGGTCTTAGCAGTGCCGTATCTATCATATCTGCTCTGTTTGTTGCAGCCAATACCACTACTCCACGTAAACTTTCTATTCCATCAAGTTCGGTTAGTAGCTGGCTTACTACTCTCTCAGTTACGGCAGTCTCTCCACCTACTCCCCTGACTGGTGCTATTGAATCAATTTCATCGAAAAATATTACACAGGGTGATGCTTGTCTTGCTCTCCTAAATATCTCCCTTATTCCGCGTTCTGATTCTCCTACCCACTTTGATAGTAGCTCAGGACCTCTTACTGAGATGAAGTTGGCTTCACTTTCAGTAGCTACAGCTTTTGCTAGCAGTGTCTTTCCAGTACCACTTGGTCCATGCAACAATATTCCTCTTGGCATCCTATGCCCAAGTTTTGAGTATAACATTGGATACTTCATAGGCCACTCCACTGCTTCCTGCAGTTCACGTTTGACAGTCTCAAGTCCTCCTACTTCTTCCCAGTTGACATCTGGGTTTTCAATAAAGACTTCACGCATTCCAGATGGTGTTACTTCTTTGAAAGCATTCTGGTAATCTTCGTCATTTACAATTAGTTTGTCAAGAGTTTCGGGAGGAAGCTTTTCGTCTTCCAAGTTGAGCTCTGGCAATAGCCTTCGTAGACATTTCATTGCAGCCTCTTTACACAAGTATTCCAAGTCTGCACCAACATAGCCATGGCTAATTGCAGCAATCTTGTCCAAGTTTACGTCGTCACTGAGAGGCATGTTTCTTGTATGAATCATGAGGATGTCTTTTCTGCCTTTCTTGTCTGGCACCTTTATCTCAATTTCTCTGTCAAATCTGCCAGGTCTCCTAAGTGCAGGATCTATTGCATTGGGTCTGTTTGTGGCAGAAATTACTATGACCTTGCCTCTTGCCTCAAGTCCGTCCATAAGAGATAACAACTGTGACACTACTCTTCTTTCAACTTCTCCTGTAACCTCTTCTCTCTTTGGTGCTATCGAATCTATTTCATCGATGAATATTATTGACGGCGATTTTTCCTTGGCTTCTTTGAAAATTTCTCTGAGCCTAGCTTCGCTTTCACCATAAAACTTACTCATTATTTCCGGACCAGAGATGCTGATAAAGTGAGCATTACTTTCATTTGCAACAGCTTTAGCTAACAATGTCTTTCCAGTACCTGGTGGTCCATACAAGAGCACACCTTTTGGAGCTTCGATACCTAGTTTTTCAAATATTTCAGGGTGTCTTAGTGGAAGCTCAATCATTTCACGAACTTTCTTAATTTCATCAGTCAAGCCTCCAATATCTTCATAGGTTACCTGTGGTACACCACGCAAGGTCTCTCCTTTTTCTGCAATGTGAAAGACAGTCTTTTGGGTTACAAGGACTGCATCAGCTGCTGGCGTCACACCTATTACTTGGAAAGTAAGCCTTCCGCCAAAATATGGAACCATAACATTATCTCCTTTTATTAGAGGAACACTCTCTAAAGCATCTGCCAAATATCTCTCATCAATAGGCGGTATTGCTTCAAGTGGGGCAACTACAACTTTTTCTGCAGCTACTGCCTTTATCTTGCGCACTGCAACGGTATCACCTATTGCAATACCTGCATTATTTCTTACAAGTCCATCCACTCTGATTATGCCCTTGCCCTCATCTGATGGATAAAGTGGAAGGCATTTAGCTACTGTTCTTCTCTTACCTTTTATCTCAATAACGTCTCCAGTGGATGCTCCAAGGGAGTCCATGGAATCATAATCAATACGAGCTACGCCTCTTCCCACATCACGTGTATATGCCTCAAGTACCTTAAGGGAAAGCGTGTTCTGGCTCATAGTTTAAACAGCCTCAAACTAATTTTTATACCTTTGTTGTCTTTGATCCAGAACAAATAGATCAGAAGATTAAAATTTACAAGAAAGGGCACATTCGCTGCCTTGGGTAAAAGACCACTAGTGAGAAGACGGGGTAGGGGCGGAATGCAATTTCGTGCAGCTGCTACGGGTAAGTTTTCTCCTGCAAAATATCCTAGATTTCCTCTCTCTGAACAACACGAGGCCAAGGTAGTCGATCTAGTGCATGAGACAGGTAGAGACGCTCCTCTTGCTAGAGTTCAATTTGAGAATGGAAACTGGTCTCTTGTTCCATCCGTTTTAGGTACTAAGATAGGCTCAAAACTACAATTTGGTTTAAAGTCTGAAATTTCTTCCGGAAACGTAATCAGCATACAAAACATTCCAGACGGTACATTGGTATGTAATGTAGAACGACACTTTGGAGACGGTGGTTCGCTGGTAAAATCTGCAGGATCATATGCTACTGTCTTTTCTCATGGCAACGAAGGTGTAACACTAAAGCTGCCATCAGGCAAATTTACCACACTTCATCCTCAGAACAGGGCCATGATAGGAGTCCTTGCTGGGGGAGGTGCAGGAGACAGACCGTTTATGAGAGCAGGAGTAGCTTGGCGCAGAATGCGATCCAAAGGACACAAATATCCAATAGTAAGAGGTGTTGCACAAGCAGTCTATGTACACCCCCATGGAGGTGGAAGACATCAACATGTTGGTAGAAGTTCCACTGTTTCAAGAAACGCTCCTCCTGGACGCAAGGTTGGCAGTATAGCAGCAAGAAAGACAGGAAGAGCCAGAGTCAAAGAAAGAGACTAAGTTTCTTAAAGCTAATTAATAGTTGAAACGAAACTAAATTTATGGCCATAAAACGAATTCGTCTTTACGTAAGTGGCAAAGTGCAAGGAGTTTATTTTCGTCAAGGATTGAAGGAAACTGCCGAAAAGAATAACGTAAACGGCTGGGTACGAAATCTTCCAGATAACAGAGTCGAAGCATTATTGGAAGGTGAGGAGTCAAACGTGGACGCTGTACTAGATTGGAGCAATTTTGGTCCTCCCGGCGCAGTGGTAGAAGAATTAAAGGTCATGCATGAGGACACCTCTGACTCTCTTTCAGACTTTGAGATTATACTCTAGTGTATGTTCGAATAAGCATCAGAGAGAAGACCTTTTAGCACATCAAGGCTTTGTTGTGGTTTAACCTCAATTTCTTTTATTGGCTCCT
>JAGWGO010000198.1 GCA_028867395.1 Nitrososphaerota archaeon
CAAGACTAGCATTTGAATCAAACAAGGACGAGACTTACTTTAGAGCAAGATTAGCATTGTTGATGAAGCCTGCTCTTGCAGCAATGTCAATACGAAAGAAGGAGATATCTGATCTTACTCGCCGTGGACTTAATCCCATTCTTGCAAACAACACACAATACATGCAAAAAGGATCGGTAACACTAGTTGTCAACCTGATAGGGCTCAAGGAAGCAGTCTATGGCATTTTAGGTTATGAAAATAACAAGGCTGGACAAGAAATACTGGCAAAGGTTGTAAATACCGCAACAGAGGTAGCAGCCAAAAAAGGAAAAGAGATGGGCGACAACGTAACAATCTCTATAACAGAAAGTGATGCCGCCTCGAGGTTCTCCTCGCTTGACGGCGAAAAATATGGTAAAATGTCTATCCATCCACACGTGGAAGGAGAATCTTATTCGGAAGGAGTTACTATAGATGCCTCAGAAATAGAGGCAATGACTCCTAAGAGCGAAAAGATTGCCGAGTCAACCCATCTTTCAAAGATGCTAAACGGAGGCCTGCTTGTTCAACTCAAGGTTCCAGACACAATGGACTCTACTGGAATTAAAAAGGCAATAGAAAAGGCAAGCGAGTTATTAGGCTCATTTAGACCAGTCAGAAAAGTGCCTATTTGTAGCAATTGTGGGCTCAAAGAGGAAAAGATTTCTGAAAAATGTCCCGCATGCAAGTCTCCCTACATTCTAGCCTAGGCATATTTTACGATCAGAAGATCAATTCATAAAAAATTTCAATAGCGACAAATTTATTCGTAAATTTCTCAAAAATTCTTTTAGGATTATATTGGCTTGGGCCGATCTACTATCATGAAAATCGTAACGGTGTCAACAAAATTGACGCAAAGCTCAGCAATAGGAAAAAAAATTTTGCCGCAGACTTTATTTAACTCCCGTTTGATACTGTTGCGGGGAGTGTAAAATGTCAGATTTTTCACAAATAGAAAATTCGATCATTGAGGTAAAGAAGCGCGATGGTCGAGTGTCATCGTTCCAAAAAGATAAAATTTCAAACGCAGTCTATAAAGCATTAATTGCGTGTGGCAAGCCAGATCACGGTTTGGCTGAGAAACTAGCAAACCGTGTTACTGAAAAACTTGTAAATCATGGTTATTCTTCTTCAGAGGCACCAAGCGTAGAAGACGTCCAAGACATGGTAGAGTCAACACTAATTGAAGAAGGACAAGGAGAAATTGCCAAAGCCTACATACTGTATAGACATGAGCGCAGAAGACTTAGAGAAGAGAAGATGAAGGTGCTTGAATCAAGATCTCTGGATTCGGTTGCCAAGAAATTTGATCTTAATTGCCTGAGAGTTCTTGCTTCAAGATACCTGCTGAGAAACAACAAGGGACAGATAAGGGAAAGTCCAAGCGAGATGTTCGAAAGAGTTGCGAGCCTAGTTGGAATTTCTGACATACTCAAAGATCCAACAGTCTTTGACGTAGAGGGCAAGCATACTCAGAACATGGAAGAGGCAACAAGATATCTGGACAAGCTGGATGACTTTGATTACAAATTCAAGGTGGGCAAGTACTACCTCAACAAATATCACTTTAGATCAATGATACAGCACTACATCGACCTTGCCAAGAAGGGTCAGATGAAGGTGGGAATCAAAGAGTTTCTAACAATGTTGGCTGCTAACAGGTTTGAGCAGTATGGAGAAAGAATCCATGAATACTATGACATGATGGCCTCACAAGACTATCTGCCAAACTCGCCTACTATGATGAACGCAGGTGCACGACTAGGGCAGCTTTCTGCATGTTTTGTTCTTGCAATGCCAGACGATATGGAAAAGATAATGAAATCATCGTCTGATGCGGCATTGATATTCAAGTCAGGCGGGGGTGTAGGTATCAACTATTCTGATCTGAGACCAGAAGGAGATATGGTTGCTTCAACATCAGGAGTTGCATCAGGACCAGTATCTTTCATGAACATAATCAACACTGTAACTGAAGTGGTCAAGCAGGGAGGCAAACGAAGAGGCGCAAACATGGGAATCATAGAGGCGTGGCATCCTGATATTGAGAAATTCATTACTGCCAAGACAAAGCCAGGCATACTTGAGAACTTTAACGTCAGTGTAGGAGTCTGGGAAGACTTTTGGGAAGCACTAGTAAACTCATCAGACGGGAAATTCACACTTCGAAGTCCCATTGACAAAGCTCCAATACGAGAAGTAAATGCTCATCACTTGATCGACTTGATAGCATTGTCTGCATGGAAGAGCGCAGAACCGGGACTGATCTTCTTTGATATAATCAACAAGTACAACGTATTTGCCAAAGCAAGAGGTGCACCACTGCGCGCAACAAATCCTTGCGGCGAGCAAAGCTTGTACCCATACGAATCATGCAATCTCGGATCAATTAATCTATCCAACTTTGTAAAACGCAAAGCAGACGGACAATACGAATTTGATTGGCAAAGATATGAGGAAACAATTAGGAAAACAACAAGATTCCTAGATAACGTAATTGATGTCAACAACTACCCTATTCCAGAAATAGATCAAGCATCAAAGGACTCTCGAAGAATTGGACTTGGAGTAATGGGAGTAGCAGACTTGCTATTCAAACTACGCATCCCGTACAACTCACAGGAGGGCTATGAATTCCAGGAAAAGTTGGCAGAAGCCCTCACATACTATTCGATGGAAGAAAGTGTCGCCCTTGCAAAGACACGAGGCGCATTCCCACTATGCTCAAAAACAGAATATCCTGAAGGAAAGATTCCAGTAGCGGGATTTTATGAAAAGCCAAAGAACGCACGTACTTATGACTGGGATGCCTTGATAACAAAGATCCAAAAACACGGCATCAGAAACGTTCTCACCACTACTGTAGCACCAACCGGAACACTATCAATGATTGCAGACTGTTCTAACGGAATGGAACCAATGTTTGCACTTGTATTTGAGAAACGAGTAACAGTGGGCAGGTTCTTCTATACAAACAAAATATTTGAATCAGTTCTAAAAGAGCATGGCCTATACAATGACCAAATACTCGAAAAAATTGCAAACAACTATGGCTCAGTAAAAGGCATTCCAGAAATTCCAGAATGGATACAGAAAATCTTTGTGACAGCAATGGACATTCACTGGGCTGATCACCTCATGGCACAGGGAGTATGGCAGAAATGGATTGGAAATGCTATTGCAAAAACAATCAACATGCCAAATGACGTATCATCAGATGAT
>JAGWGO010000199.1 GCA_028867395.1 Nitrososphaerota archaeon
GGATTGGCAGCCTTATCAACAACCGGAATTGTTCAACGAACTGGTCCTGGTACTTATATAGCTGCTCCAACTGTAACACCAACAGATGTTATTTTTGCAACGGCTGGACAATCTATCATTAACTTAACAAATGTTACTTCAACATCACGATTCCCAGCAGGAACATTGTCGTACATCCAAGTATTTCTAAATGGTATTCAACAACGTGAAGATAACTCAACTGGTACTGCATATGGAACTCCAGGTTCATTTTATGTTTCCGGTGCGGCACAAATTACATTCTTTGCTTCTCTATCTTTAGGTGATGAAGTTACGGTATATCAACTATGAAAAAGTTAATTTTTATTATAGCGCTGTTAAGTGGATGTTCATTAATGCCAACAAGATGGGATGAAACCCAAGTTGGAAAAATTACTGATGTTCACCAGGAAATCCAAGCTCTAAATTGTTCAAGCGACCTTACTGCTCCTTTGAATACTATTGGTGACGATTTGCAATGGTTGCACCAATATAATCTATACACAGGAGCAAAAGATATTGACGCAATGGTTACTATCGAAGAGAAGACCGTGAATGAATTTCAAGATAATGTTGCTGCAAAGAAATCAAACGCCGTATACTGCCAACTCAAGAAGGCTCTTCTTCTACAACAGACTGATATTATAGGTCACACAATTAAAGGGAGCCTACAATGAATGAATTAGAACAACTATTAGGTTGCAATTACCCTTGGGCCACAAACCGTGCACAGCAAGCGTTGCAAATTAAGGCTGCCGTTGAGGCAAACCAAATTACAAAAGAACAAGCCACTGAATTACTTCAGGATTTGATTAACACAGATCAGTTAGATAAAGAAGCAACTGATTTCAGTGTTAAGACACAGCTGGTTAATGCGGTTACGAACCTTATAAGTATTTTATCAAATGTAACATCAATTCCAGGTGTTCATATTTGATCAAAGGGTCATACGATAAAGCATAAATACATCTGTTGAAAGGTCATTATATTTGTAATAGACTCTTCACAGTCAGATGACAGGCATCTGGCTTAAAATAAAAAGAACAATTATGTTCCCTGTATTACTAAAAGATGTGAAAAACACACAGAGGAGAAGATTATGTCATTGTCATTAGACCAACTAAAAGCTGCCTTCAAAAAGAACGAAAACGAAGGTGGTACAAATCGTCCAAACAACTACTACCCATTCTGGAATCTACAAGAAGGACAGCAAGCAATTGTTCGTTTCCTCCCAGATAAGAACACAAACAATCCACTTGGGTTCTTAGTAGAAAAGTTGATGCACACACTCGATATCAACGGTGAAAAGAAGAGCGCACCATGTCTTCGTATGTACAATGAAGATTGCCCAATCTGTAAAGTATCATCCGCCTATTACAAGGCAGAAGATAAAGCGAACGGCAAGAAGTATTGGCGCAAGAAGCAGCATATTGCTCAAGGTCTTGTCGTTGAAGATCCACTTCCAGCCGATGAAAACACAAAGGAAACACACGAAGGAAAGGTTCGCTTTTTCGCTCTTGGTTACCAGTTGTTTAATGTCATTAAGGAAGCATTCGAGGGTGGTGAGCTAGAGGATGTTCCATATTCACAAGACGGTGGATATGATTTTATCATCAAGAAAACTAAACAAGGTGATTATGCAGGATATGCTGTTGGTTCACGCTTCCGTGCGAAGGCACGTGAGTTGACCAAAACAGAGCGTTCAGCAGCCGACGATCAAATGATCGATTTGGCAACACTATTGCCACAGAATCCTGGTGAAGAAAAGTTATCTGCAATGTTGACAGCAGCACTGAACGGCACAGCTTATGAAGAAAAGCAGTCCGATAAGCCAACAGGGTTTTCCTTCAATAAGAAGGGCTCAAAGCCAGTGTCAGTTGTTCATACGGATGAAGATGACAACATTCCTGAAGAAGTCGCCACGCCAGCTCCAAAGGCAACTCCAAAGGTTGAAGCAGAAGGTGGACAAGAATTCGATGCGGAAGCAAAGCAAATTCTTGAAAGCATTCGTAGCCGCATGAAGAAGAAGGCTGAATAAGTTTTCTTTTCAACCACAATCGAAAGGGGAGGGAAACCTCCCCTATTCTAGGAGTATTCTATGGCAGATTTAAGTTTTTTGAAGAAGGTCAAATCAGACCTAGCCAAGGCTGGTATTGAAGAAGGTTCGTCTGAACCACCACGTTACTGGTATTCTGCTGGTAACTACGCTATGAACAAAATACTTTCCGGTAGCTTTTTAAAAGCTATTCCTCAAGGTCGTGTCACGGGACTTGTTGGTCCATCTGGCGCAGGAAAGAGTTTCGTTCTGTGTAACTTGATGCGTGAAGCCCAAAAGGAAGGTGCAAATATTGTTGTTCTCGATTCGGAGAATGCCCTTGATGACGACTTCGTATCAAAGATTGGAGTTGATGTTAATGATGGGTATACATATTTCGATGTAACAACTATCCCAGAAGTTGAGAAGATTGTTTCGAATACGCTGACGGGTTATCGTGAAGCGTATAAGAACGATCTTGAAAATGCACCACACCTATTCTTTGCTATTGACAGCCTCAATATGTTGATGACTGAAACAGAAGAAGACAATTTTGACAAGGGTGTATCAAAGGGCGATCAAGGTCAGCAAAATAAACAACTCAAGGCAATGTTGAAGCGTTTCGTTCAGAAGATCAAAGGGTTCAATATTACGATGGTTGTCACAGGTCACGTATACAAGAACCAAGATGTGCTAAACGGTGAAGGTGTTTGGATGGTTGCTGATGCAATTAAATTTTCACTGTCACAAATTGCTATGTTGAGCAAGCTGAAACTGCGTGAAGGTACAGGAGCTGATCGAACTGTCACTGGTATTCAACTAAAAGTTGAAGGATATAAAACACGTTTTACTCGTCCATTCCAAACCGTAACTGTTCAAGTACCATACGAAACGGGTATGGATCCTTACAACGGCCTACTTGCTGTTGCTATTGAGATGGGTGTTGTTGAACAAAATGGTAGCAGCTATACGTTTGAAGGTGAGAGTTATAAGGGCAAGGATAATTTTCCAAATGAACTTATGGCAAATGTTCTTGTTAAGTGTGAAGCGGGCCGAGAGAAGTTCTTGGCAGCAGCATTAGACGGTGTTGAAGAGGATGTTGAGAAACAGGAATCTGCAAAGTCGAAACGCGAAAAGAAACATAAAGGAGAATAAAAGAATATGAGCACCAATTTTGTCCCC
>JAGWGO010000200.1 GCA_028867395.1 Nitrososphaerota archaeon
TCATTTAGATCAGGTGATCTGAACTCAACATATTCTGCATCAACGTGTCGTAAAATGTCCGGAATGTTCTCCCTAGCGTTATCAACATACATTATCACATCTCCATCTGCAAGCTCAATTTTTCTAATATAGGTTAGTTTTCGAAGAGCATCCAGATCGGGATAGGATTTTGGTCTTATCTTGACAATATCTCCGCCTATGGATTTTTTCAAGTTGGATGGAGTATCAAGGGCGATTATTTTCCCTTCGTCAATTATTCCAATCCTGTTACAAAGGTGATCTGCTTCTTCCATGTAATGAGTAGTAAGAATTAGAGTCATTTCTTCTTCTTTAACTAGTTTTTTGATGTACTCCCACATCGTTTCTCTGCTACTTGGATCAAGACCAAGCGTTGGCTCATCAAGGAACATTACTGTAGGCTTGTGCAATAGTCCTCGCGCTATCTCTAATCGTCTTCTCATGCCACCTGAATATTTCTTAACTTGATCATGTTGTCTTTCTGCAAGCCCTACAAGATCTAACACTGATTGTATTCTCTTCTCTCTATCATGGCCTGGAACTCCATAAAGAAATGCGTGTACTTTTAGGTTTTCATAACCTGTCAACAGGTCATCACTACTTGGAGCTTGAAATACAATTCCTATGGATGACCTGACCTTTGCCGACTCTGAAATGATATCATAACCATTTACAGTAGCAGTTCCGGAAGTTGGCTTTAGCAAAGTAGCTAACATATGAATTACTGTGGTTTTTCCTGCACCGTTGGGGCCCAAGAGCCCAAACACCTCCTTCTTTTCTATCTCAAGATTAATGTCATCTACAGCTGTTAGGTTTTCATACCGCTTTGTGAGACTGCGTATCGTTATCATTTGATACTAATGATATGAGGACGATGTTATATTTAGAATCGTGTTATCAGAAGTGATATTCTAAAACCGCTTTAAATGATAAAATGCCAGTTTGAAAAAGAGGGTAGAGTTATGCCGCTTTTACTTGCGACGGTAACTCCTTTTTAGATGATGATGTCTTTTTTGGTAATTCTACCGTAAGTACACCATTGTTCACGTTTGCGGTTATGCCTGAGTCAACAATCTTTTCCGGCACCGTCAAAACGCGTTGATACTTTAGGAAGGATCTTTCGTTTCTTACAAACTCCTTTGATCTTTCTTCTCTTGTATCCTTGTGTTCTGCAGATATTTCTACCTGTCTTCCAGTCACATTTACTTTTACTTCATCCGTTGCAATTCCTGGCAGGTCTGCTGTAAGAACATATTTGTCTCCCTTGTCTACAACATCACAACTCACGTCTCGTGGGAATTGGCGCATATAGCTTGGAAACGTATCGTACAGACGGTCAAAGTTTTCTGTTACATGGGACCACGCTGATTCCATCTCCTTAAACCAGGGCATGTCGATCCAAGGAGAATAGAATGAGTCAAGCCATGGATTTCGAATTGTTGCAGGAAGTCTTTTCTCGTTGGTAATTTTTACCATGGTTTAGATTTTACATCAGAACTTAAAAATAATATCTTGATTCTCAAACGTGATAATCTGTGTCATGTGTTTTGATGTAATTTAAGGGCTAATTCAATTCTTATCTAGATATTACCATGTAACACCAATAGAAGATGCATCCTTCCACCCTTCTAGCATAAACTAGACCCCCTCATCCTAAATTATCAAATTTGATATTGACCATCTGATTTAAAGCCAAAGAGCACTCTTGTAGGTCATGTTACTTGCACTACAAATGAAAGAGTTTTACAAAAAGAGTGAGGTTTCAAACCCTTACTATGATTACTGGTATAGATGGTTTAGCTTTGCAACAAGATATAATTCTGCTCTTGTCGGCGCATCAGTAAAAGCATTCATGTCATTTTTGAATGCGAAAGGGACTGCACAGAAAATAGAGAATAACATCAGGGTGTCATTTGATAATGCACTACGTGAAAATTTGAAGGATGATGGTTTGGTATCAAGTATGAATGAGTTTGTTGAATCATGGCTCAAACTGGTCAGTCTCACAGGTCATCGTCAATTTGCAAGCAATTTTTACAATCTGGTATCTTATGAAAACAAATTTCTCGAGCCATTACGTGATAACATTAACCGTACCTCATCTGAACTTGTAGAAACAAAAGGCAGATTCAACATGCTTCACTACAAATCAGAAGATAATCCGAAGCAAAAGACCCCATTACTTGTTGTATATTCTCTTATCAACAGGTACTATATTTTGGACCTTTTGCCAAAAGTAAGTGTCATAAAAAATCTCCAGAGTCAGGGTTTTGACATATATGCTACCGATTGGGGTACTCCTGCAGCATATGATGAGGATCTCTCACTTGAGACATATGCCGAAGAATACATTGGAAACGCCATAGAAAAGATAAAGGAGAGGACTGGTTGTGAGAAAGTCTCACTTTTTGGATATTGTTGGGGAGGTATTTTTGCGTTAATCTATTCTGCATTACATCAAGATAATGTCAAGAACTTGATCCTTCATGCAACACCTGTTGATATTGAAAAAGAAAAGACGGTGATAGAAAAGTGGACATCTCATTTAAGTGCTGATGAACTCGTAGATGCTTGTGGAAATGTACCGGGTTGGTTGCTAAATCTTGCATTTATTTTACGAAATCCTGTTGAGACAATGCTCAAGTATACCCGTTACTTTAGCGAACCGAGAACTCTTGATGAAATAGAACAATTTTTTTCAATTGAAACATGGCTTTATGATAGCAGGCCCATAATAGGAGAGGTCTACCGCGAGATAGTTGATCAGGTATACAAGGATAACTTGTTAATTAAAAACAAGATGAGGGTCGGTTCTGAGACGATTAATCTCAAAAGTATCACAATACCCATTTTGGACATCGTTGGAATAAGTGATGATCTTGTACCCCCATCCTCAAGCAAGTCCATAATTGATGTCATAGGTAGCACTGACAAGAAACTGATCGAGTTTCCCATAGGTCATGTTGGACTTTGCATCTCACAACCTGCACATGAAAAGTTGTGGCCCGAGGTAGGAAAATGGCTTTCTGAGCGTTCTTAAATTCGTGTTCTATAAACTGCTGGCAGGTATTTTCAATTCAAAATGCTAATTGGGCAAAGGATCGGCAAATTTGTTTCATTTCTGAATCGGAATCAACTATACATTTTCTTATTATGTCAGTTGCAGTGACAATTCCCACCAGCCTGTCCCCAT
>JAGWGO010000201.1 GCA_028867395.1 Nitrososphaerota archaeon
CAGCAGAAGTGTTGAATATTCTTATGCAGTATTTGGAAGATATCTGAAAGCAATTGCTTTTGATTCAAAGTATTCTAAATTCTTTCTAGGAGTTCCTGGAATCTTGCTGGTAATTGGTGGAATTGCGACAGTGCTTGGATTAACTAAAGAAATTTTTGCTGTGATGGTAAGTGTTCTTGGTGGAGCATTTCTAATCAGAGCATTTGATATTGACAGAGCATGGTCACATTGGACAAAACCAACACCTGCTGGATTCATCAGAGTGTTTACACTGGTAGCAGGAATTCTCCTTGTTCTAGCATCGATAACAGCTGGAGTAAGTTCCGTTAATCCACAGATAACAAGCACAAAGCCAGACGAGATGCTCAAGATATTTGCCAACAAGCAAACAATCGGCATGTTTGTCTCAGGAATGTTGCCGTTTCTCTGGATGGGAATTGGTTGCATATTTGGAGGATCGTTGCTGAGCAGTTGGTTTAGAGGAAGCGTCAGATCCATGACAGACATTCTCAGAATAATCGTACTGTTGTCTCTCTATCCCATCATTGCACAGTTTAACACAGTGGTGACAAGAGACGAGAGTCCGTTCACACTAATTCCTCCACTACTCTTAGGTTTGGCAGTAATACTGATATCAGCGTCGCTGCTCTTCCACAGATATAGAAAGAAGAAGGGCGGTGAGGTGCTATCGGAATAAAAGAAAAAGCTTTCCAACTAGGCGGTTTTTATTCACTTTATTCAAAAAAACTTGAAAAAGAGATACGCGCGGGAGAGATTCCAAAACACATTGCAATAATACTTGATGGCAATCGTAGATGGGCTAAAAGAAACCTAATTTTAAAGATGGATGGCCACTTCAAAGGGGCAGACGCCGTTGAAAAACTGCTAGATTGGTGCGAAGAGCTAAACATCAAGATAATTACTTTGTACGTACTGTCTGTAGAAAACCTAACAAGAAATGACGAGGAACTGGCCTATCTTTATGACTTGATAAATCAAAGGCTACAAAAGCTGTACAACGACCCACGAATTCATAAAAACCGCATGCATGTACGAGCAATTGGAAGAATAGAGATCTTGCCTGACTTTTTAAAAGAGATTCTAAACAAGCTTGAAACTACTACAAAAGACTATGACAATCACTATCTCAACATTGCAATAGCTTATGGCGGACAGAACGAGATGGTGGATGCCATAAAGAAGATTGCCTCTAGAATTAAGGAGGGTTCCCTTGATGTAAATCAGATAGACAAGGATGTAATAGAATCATGTCTTTATACGTCATACCTGCCCCAGTCATCGCCTGACATGATACTGAGGACGTCTGGAGAAAAAAGGTTGAGCGGTTTTCTGCTGTGGCAGAGTGCCTACAGTGAGCTTGTCTTTATGGATGTTTACTGGCCTGAGTTTAGAAAGATAGATCTAATGCGCGCAATCAGGACATTTCAGAAAAGAGGCCGCAGGCTTGGCAAGTAGAAAAGAGAAATACTAGTTTCAAAGTTAAAACTAACATGCTTGAGGAGAGATCAGCTGGTGCAATATTGTATCGCGAGTCTCCAGATGGCAAGATATATCTTCTTTTGAATTACCCTTCTGGTCACTGGGATTTTGTTAAAGGCAACATAGAGAAGGGAGAGACGTTCAAAGAGACGGTTCTGCGAGAGATAAGAGAAGAGACGGGGATAACTGATGTGAGTTTCATAGATGGTTTTGAGAACAAGGTAGAGTATCATTATCAACGAGATGGCAATCTAGTGCACAAGGAAGTTGTCTTCTTCTTAGCAAAGACTGGTACTGAGCATGTAAAGATCTCTCATGAGCATCAGGGATTTGTTTGGCTTAACTTCAAAGATGCTTTAGCAAAGTTAACTTACAAGAATGCCCAGAACTTGATGAAAAAAGTATCCGAGTTAGGATTCAACGCTTAGAGTTTGAAGTTTTTTTGCTTCCAAAAGTGAATTTTTGGAATTAAGAATTGTCCTTCCAACAATAAGATATCTAGATCCCGCTTGCAAGGATTTTGAGGCATCTCCGCCTTGCGTACCTACTCCAGGTGAATAGATATCACATCTGCCCTTGACAATTTTTTTGGTGTAAGAAATGATATCTGGTACTGTGGCACCCACAACTATTCCATCAACTTTTGCATTGTATGACCATTTTAGAAAGAGATCGTGAAGTTTTTGCATCTTTCCTGTTTTAGGATTTTTTATGCTAAGGCCATATCCCAATTTTGCACCTGGGTGGCTCATGTGCACAAGCGTTATGACTCCATGACCGTCACTGTGTGCAATCCTGACCAGTTCTTTTAGATTCTCAGGTCCCATGATTGGATTTGCAATTACAGCATCAAACCCACACCTCCAAAGCCGCTTGAGTGTCATCATGTTGGTGTTTCCAATATCGTTTAGTTTGATGTCAGCTATGGTCTGCAGGCCTTGACTGTGCGCAAGTTTGTTTATCTTTGAAAGGCTTTGCTCACTTAATGGAAGTATAACATGGAAATTGAGTTTGATGGCGCAAAGATGCCTTCCAAGTGTCTTTATGTTGGAGGTTGTTTTCTTTTCTAGCTTGCTTGCACTGTAATCATCGAGATCATTTGCAAGTATTATTCTGCTCTTTCCAAAGGATGCCTTTTCCATCCTTTTTCTAAAGCTTGTCATGACTTGACTAGGGGATGTTTGCCTTTTAGTTTTATTACTTTGAGGTACGAGTATCCATGCTCGCTTAGGCCACTAACAAAGAAGGGCTCGATTCCATCCTTGCTTGAATACTTGAGAAATGGTTTTGTGGGTTCGCTGTCAAGTTTTACATGACAAAAATATGATGCCTCGTCTGACTCGTTAAAGTTCATAAAGACTCCAGCTAGCCATTTTGTTCCGTCAGAAAATGCAAAGAGAGGAAACGGCGATTCTTCAAAACCATAGCTTAGTTTTAGAAGACTTGCAAGATCCTCCAGCTCAAGTAACTCATATTTTGGATCAGACTCGGATAATGCCTCTGGTTTTAATGATTCTGGCATTGACTTTATTCTTATGATTGGTGAGTAGAGATAAGTGGGATTTGATATTGTGTTGACAACATCACAGTCTTCCTTTCCTGTCTTGAACCCATAGCATAGATAATGGCCGTATTTTGTATTTGGGATATAGTAATTGACTGGCCTTTCTTTTAGCAAGTCCATCTGGACT
>JAGWGO010000202.1 GCA_028867395.1 Nitrososphaerota archaeon
TACTCGCAATAATTGAAAAGTCTTCCTCCTGCAATAATTCTCCGCAGGTTTAACTTAATTGCAAGTTTTTTCCTTGCATCATATATTGCTGTGGCGATACCGAGCCGACGATAATCCGGATGTGTTGACACATCAGCCCCGTATAGGGAATCGCCTTTAGGATTATGATTTTTAAATTGCGGGCCTCCACAGATCTCCAGCCACGTATGTTCTCTATATTCAGGCACGAGTTTAACTATCAGACTACTTGCAGAGCCAATAATATCTCCCTTGTATTCTGCAACAAACTGTCCTTCTGGGAAAACAAGTGTGTGACTCGTTAAACTTTCCTTTTTCCAGATCATTCCTTCGCTTGCCATATAGGGGAAGGATTTTTTTTGTAATTCAATTATTTTTGGAACATCCTCAAGTGTCAAATTTCTTATCTTTAGCTTTGAATTAGTCTTTCTCATTTTGGATTCACAATTGTTTATTTTTGATCTTTATCATATTTACTGATTCTTAATTTTGTCATCTGCCATACTCCCAGTTTGATTCTTTTTTGCTTTAGCTAGTCCTATTGTTGTTATTATTACAGTGGAAATTATTATCACAAAGACGATCTGTGGATATGCGTCTGCGTTATTGAGCCTCAGGGTTAATGGAATGGTGGCAAGTACTGCTGCAGCAAGCCCTCTAGGAATCATCACTGAAGTTACCTTCTTGTCAAATGTTGAAAATCTTTTCGTAAGCGATGTTTTTGTGACTGCTATTCTGCCAAAGTAAATGATGATGGCCATTAAAACTCCGAATACTAGGTATCCTATTTGACCAAAGTTTGCCAACAACCCAACAAACACAAAGAAAAACGTCCTCACAAGAAACGTGAGTTGGTCATGAAAAGAATTGTCGGTAGAGACCTCTGGCATTTTGATCTTGAGGCGTTTAGCAAAAAGATTTCTGTTCCCAAGCATCAATCCAAAGATCAAGGCTGTAATAGCACCTGTACCACCAAATGACTTTGCCAAGAAGAACAAGACAAACAAAATTCCAAGGGTTAGCATGTAGGCGTGTCTTGCATTTTGCAGTCTAGAAAACACAAACATCCACGGTATTCCAACTCCAAAACCAAGAACAAGCCCTACGGAAACTGACTTGGCGGCAGTTATACCTATCAGGCTTGGATTGAGATGACCAGAGGTAATTGTATTAAATAAAAGAAAAGCTCCTACTGTAGCAAGGATATCGGTAATGGCAGATTCCAAACTAAGCATAGCTTTTGTATCAGCGGAGATCATGAGATTTCTGACCAGTCCGAAAACTACTATCGAACTGCTTCCTCCCACCATTATGCCAAGAAGAATGCCATCAAGCAATTGCCAACCAAGTCCGTATACTGCAATGATTGAAACTATTGCTACAGATACCACAAACCCAAAGATAGCAAGTAAAAATGCATAATGTGCAGTCCTAATTATGCTTCTTACATCAAGATTGAGACCGCCGTCGAACATTATGATTATCAAGGCTAAAGAAGCAAAGTATGGAACTATCTTTACTACTGTTGCAGTGCTTACAATTCCCAAAACGGGTCCAACTACGACACCAGCCGCCATGAGAAATGCAATGTCTGGTATTCCAGTTCGTCGGAAAAATGCTTCACCCAGAACTCCAAGGAAAATTATGATTCCTGCTGTTAGGAGAACAACCTCTGCAGAGGATAGCGGTGCGTTATTGAATACTGACTGGTTAAGATGGTGATTAAAATCAGATATGGAATTTTTCAAAAAATTTGAATTGAGTGCATCCTGAATTTTCTCAGAATAGGTTAGATTTTCTAAGATAGAGTAAAAAATTATCAAGTTAAGCATTTTACAGTTTGATTTAAAACTCGTAAAATTTAACGTATTCCTTGACAGGCTTCACTTTTCATAAGGTGATGCATAAAAAAGAACAGGCGACCGCAGAATGTGGTACATTCGTCCTTTAGCGAATTTAAAGAGAGTACGGAAAATAAACTCTCAAGATCTCTCTCCCGGTACTGCTTACAAATTCCCATATTGGAAATTTTCTAACTAATGAATAGGAAATTTGATAGTTCCTAGAATATTTGAAAAAGATATGATCTAGAATCGAAATATTACACTCTTGTATGTTGTGTGTATTGAAACCTTTTTTGTGCCAATTCTTCGATGACGATTTTAAATAAATGCCCAAGATATAGCGACCAGTTTCTTCCCAATTCAGGCTGAATGACAACTGTATTCAAGTGACCTTTAATTTCATGTCTAAATAGAATCCTAGATGCGTGTGCCCTACATTATCCTGTGTGAAAAATCAGGATCGACATTTGGCATTGCCTGTTTTAGTTTTGATATGTATTCGTCGTATATTGATTCTACATTTTGTGATATGACTACACTTTCACAGAATATTATTTAAAAAATGTCAAGAATATCAAGGATGATATTATGAACAAGGGATTTAACAAAACATGTTCTTTAATTCTTAATGAGTAATAATGAGACTTTCTCAAAAATTCTTGTTGCCATTGACGGCTCAGAGATATCACTGAAGGCTGCAGATTATGGCATAAAGCTTGCAAGGAAGGATAAAGCCCAACTCATAGTCCTTCATGTCATACATATTCCTGCAGCTGGATTAATGTATACGACAGAGTCAGCATTCAAACAATTCATTGACAAGAGCACAAACGAAGCTGATGGATGGTTTGACAAAATAAGAAAAAAAGCATCTGAAAGTAAAGTAGAACTAAAGGCTCAAACAATCGAGGAGATGTATTCTGTTCCCGGCGCAATTATCAAATATTGTGAAAAAATGAACGCTGATATCATCATAGTTGGCGGAACAGGAAAAAGTGGTTTCAAGAAATTTTTACTAGGAAGTGTAGCAACCGACGTTGTAAGATACGCTAGATGCCCCGTGTTAGTCATAAAGTAGATGTTTGGAGTGGAAAACTGATTAACAAATCTCTTACAGTAGACGAGATCAAAAAAGCCAAGATTGAGGATCTCTTTTCATACTTTTCAACAAACAAGACTGGCATTAGATCTCAAGAAGCAAAGAAGCGTTTAGAAGAATACGGATACAATGAGCTTGAAGAAAAAAAGGCAAACCCACTTAGAAAGTTTCTTGGCTACTTTTGGGGACCAATTCCATTTATGATAGAAGTAGCTGC
>JAGWGO010000203.1 GCA_028867395.1 Nitrososphaerota archaeon
ATTAATGGCAAACCTCGTCTTGCATGTTATACCAAGATCTCTGAGTTAGAGTCAAATGTTATTACAGTAGAACCAATGAACAACTTTCCCATAATGCGAGATCTTGCAGTTAATTTTGATCATCTCTTCACGACTCACAAAAAGATGAAACCATTTATTATAAATGAGGAATCCGAGGTAAAGCCCGACACCAAGGAATTTATTCAAACACCACAAGATCTAGAAAAATTTCTCCAGTTTTCGTATTGTATCAAATGTGGTCTATGTAACTCGGCTTGTCCAACCATGGCTACAGACACATCATTTATTGGTCCACAGGGTCTTGCACAAGCCTACCGATATACTGCAGACAACAGGGATGAAGGAAAGAACGACAGACTAAAAATTGTGGACCAATCACATGGGATATGGCGGTGCCATTTTGCTGGCTCTTGTAGCAATGTATGTCCAAAAGGGGTAGATCCTGCAATGGCAATACAGCTGTTGAGAGGCTATCTTTTAGGATTTAGCAAATAGGATTTCTCTAAGGTTTTTTAGGGTTTTTGCTAGAATTTACTTGATTGTTTATGGCCTCTGCCATAAAGTGGTTTGAGACATTCACCTTTACATCACTTATTCCATCGATCTTCAAGAGATTATCGTGAACGTCTTGTGCAATCTTGAACCCAAATATGGCAGGACAAAAAGGACTTGTCAGATGTAAATCCACCTTGACATCGGGGCCTGTAATGTCAATGTTGTCTACTAGCTCAA
Organism: Nitrososphaerota archaeon; assembly: GCA_028867395.1. Taxonomy (GTDB): domain Archaea; phylum Thermoproteota; class Nitrososphaeria; order Nitrososphaerales; family Nitrosopumilaceae; genus Nitrosotalea. Next base: position 754 of record JAGWGO010000203.1, read on the forward strand.
GTTCCATTATTGAGACATTAATTTCTGGGTCAACTATCTTGGTTAGCTCATCAAAAATTTGTCTTCTCAAATCAGTAGACGCTTGTGACATAAATCGAAAAAGCGTCTATGCTATATATAACCATTTTATTTTCTAAGTTGATGTACAGGTCTCGATTAGACGGAAAATTAGATGATGTTACACTAGAGTTTCTCTCATCAATTTCTGATGATGACGTAATTGCCAATTATGACATTCTAGGAAGTGAGGCTCACACGCTTATGCTATTAGAAAATAAAATTATCAATAAACAAGAGGCTGCAAAAATTCTAAGTGCACTTGAGAGACTGAAAGGAAACATCTCAGAAAAATCAGACGCTGAAGACATACATGAGCTCATCGAATCTCTAGTCATAAAGAAAGCTGGAAAGGATGCAGGAGGAAAGATGCATACTGCAAGATCGCGAAATGATCAAGTAGCACTTGATATTAGGATGAAAATTCGAGATGATATTAATATGGTCTGCTTCTGTTTGAATCAAACCATAGAGACCCTCATCAACCTAGCTGAAAAGAATCAACATGCCATCATGCCACTATATACTCACATGCAGCAAGCACAGGTAGGGTTATTTTCTCACTTTCTGCTTGCTTACGCAGATGCATTTTTTAGGGATCTTGATAGGTTCTATGTGGCGTACGGACGAATTAACGAGTCTCCTCTAGGGGCAGGACCTGTGGGGGGAACAAGCATTCCAATCAACAGGCAGTCAACGGCCAAAATGCTTGGATTCAAAGGCTTGGTGGAGAACTCTATAGATGCAACCACCTCTCGTGACTTTGTTGCAGAATACATTGGAAATGCGGCAATATTGATGACAAATCTGAGCAGGATGGCTGAAGATTTCATAATTTGGTCTACTTCTGAGTTTTCTTTCATAGAGCTTTCTGATAGGTTTACTTCAAGTTCAAGTGTAATGCCGCAAAAGAAAAACCCAGATGTCTTGGAATTAATTCGCGGCAAGACATCGCAGGTAATTGGATATCAGATGTCTGTATTGTCAAATCTCAAGGGACTACCGTCTGGATATAATCGAGATTTGCAGCAAGTAAAGGTCTCGATATGGCCTACTTCAAAAATAATAATTTCATCTCTCTTGGTTGTAAACTCACTTTTAAAAACCATGAAAGTGAACGAAAAAAAATTACGTCAAGCAATAGATGGCGGATATTCTATATCGCTTGATATTGCAGAAGCCCTAGTAAGAAAAGGAATTCCTTTTCGTAATTCCCACAAAATTGTAGGCAATCTAGTTCAGATTGCTTCCAACTCCAAGAAATCTCTATTAGCACTATCTATAGATGAAATTAGGACTGTGATTCATAACGATGAAATTGACGCAAAGGAACTGCATAAAATCATCCAGTCTACTACTCCTGAACATTCGCTTGAAACGAGGAGATCTCAAGGTTCTGCAGGAAAGCATGAGCAACAACGCATGATAGAACATAGGAAACGTAAAATTCAAGCTTACATGACTGGTACTAACAAACGAACTAATGAAGTAAGGGAATCCTTTGAAGCACTGAACAATAATGTACTCTCAATGATTAAAAGTGCAAGTTAGTGTTCTAGTATCACATATCTTCATCTATCGTGAATTTTTTGTTAGCCTTTGATTTCTTTGTGTATGCCTTTTGATAGATTTAGTATTTAGCAACTCTTTCCTTGTGGAATTAAATTCTTGTTTGCTCGGTACGTTGTCTACGGCTTTGCCTAAATTGTTGATTGCTACAAGTGATAACTCGATCCACGAGGATATCAGTTCTGCATTAACAAAGGTTGCCGCAAGAGACTTGTAGAGTGTCTTTGTTAGTGGGTTTGTTTCCCTAGAAGATTCGGTTAAAAATGCCTTTTTCATACACCTACAATCAGCACGCCAACCCTTCAGATTGGACAGCGTCTATTTACTAATAGTCTGGTTACGTGAGATGTCATTTTCTATCATCCTTTTTTCCAAGTTCTTGGCTCTGTCATACGCTTCTTCGGTGGGTTCCAGAGTCTCTCTTACTTTCTCATTTGTCCTTCGTAATGTCTCCTTAATTTCGCCAAATTCTGGACCTTTTGGCAGTTTTTCTATCAAATCAAGCAGGTTGTCAAGTCTTCTATTTGAGAAAAGGTAATACAACGTTCTATGCCTTGAACTGAACAGAGAAAACTTAACGTCTCCCACTGTAATCTTTCACGTGGATCCTTTGCATCATCACTACACTTTTCCAAAAAATTAGATTGTTCAAGTAAAAAGTCTCCAGTATCTTTCAAATGCTGTATATATCTCCTCAATTGTGTAACATATGGCAATTAGATCTTCTCCTTTAGTACATTCTTAACCTTCTTAGGATCTTCATCTTCGAGCCAAGTCTTTAGCGCAATCTCAACCA
>JAGWGO010000204.1 GCA_028867395.1 Nitrososphaerota archaeon
AAGACCAACCATCATTATTACACGGCAATCTTACATGAGGCACTAGCTGCCCTCCCGCTATTCATACCTGGCTTTGGCATGGCTTGGGGTGTGGTTGCAACCTTTACTGCAGGATTTGTAGACAAGGCAGTAATCATGATGGCACCAGGCCTTCCAGCCAAGGTTTCAGGCCTTGTTCTGCCGTATGTCATCCTAGCTGCGATAATAAAGTTGGCTGCCTGTTACATTGGGATGTGCCGAAGCTTGTCACTTGCAAATTCGATTAGGAAAAGACGGTTCAGCAAATTAGACAGAATATTTACCTTGGGCTACATTGTCCTGGTGGTATTGTTGTCATCGCTTGCCGGATTTGTTGAGCATGCAATGGTTAGCACAGGCTAATTAGCAGAATCCGTTAATAGTAGGATCGCAAGTGCAGCCGGTCTTGGTTGCAGACAGCAAGTTATCTTTCTAGTCTTGAGGGGGCTTTTTGATATGATGGAATGAAATCATTCAGCAGAAAGGTATTTGAATTTTTTATACACATCTTTTTTTGAAATACTAAACCTGCGTTTATTGTATCGATGATACAGAATTATGAATATGGCCAGGTACCTACAGAACTTGGACAGAAAATAGAGGTAATCAAATTTAACAAAGATTTCACTGTGGCAGGCAATGCTAGAGGATAGTATGTCACTTGATCCAATACCTGATCATACAGAAGAGAAAGAACCAAATATCTTGAATGCCCCTACTGGAAGAGATGAGGACCGCGTCAAGTGGTCTGATATGGGAACAAAAATGGTGCAAAGAACCACAACGAACACAAAAACAACTACAAGACTGACAAAGAAAAACCGACTTCTTGCAAACCCGGACATAAAACGCTGGTATGACAACCTCGCAAGAGGAAGCCCCATAACTGCAGAAACAAGATTGCGTAGGTTGAGTCATTTCTGTGAAACCCACCAGATGACTCCGATGCAATTTGCGCAACTGGGAATGAGTGATCTCAGAGCAGTCACCGACCTCTTACAGGACCACATCACATGGATGGAAGAGCAAGACATGGCACCCCAGTACATTGAGACAACAATGACAGCGTTGAAATCATGGCTGAGGCACTTTGATGTGGAAGTAAAAAGAAAACTGAAGGTTGCCAATGCCAAAAGCACGCCGTCACTTGAACAGGAAAGAGTGCCGGAAGCAATGGAGATGGCAGAGATAATGAGCAGAGCCGGCATCAGGGAGGGTGCGATCATATCACTGATTGCAAAGTCAGGGCTCAGGCTGCAGGTACTTGGAAACCATGACGGCACTGACGGCTTGACTATCAAGGACCTGCCAGATATTGCCATCGTTCAAGGTGTTGCAAAATGTTTGCAGACTCCACCAAGAGTCATCGTGCGCAGAACTCTGTCAAAGGCAAGACACCAGTACTTTACCTTCCTGACAGATAGCGCGACAAAAAGAGTACTTGCATATCTCAACGACAGACTTGCAAAGGAAGAAGTACTAAACGGCGAATCCGCGGTGATAGCTCCAAACTATGAGTACAAGTACGGACGGCATGGGAAAGAGGCAAACAGATTCCTGGTTACAAATCACATCTCAATTGTAATCAGAAACATTCTCAGGCCTAGGTTCCAGTGGAGACCGTATGTACTTCGTGCATACTTTGACACGCAACTGCTAGTTGCAGAAGCAAGAGGAAAGATAGCTCATGATTTCCGAGTGTTCTTCATGGGGCACAAGGGATCAATCGAGGCCAAGTACACAACCAACAAAGGAATCCTCCCGGATTCACTGACAATCGAAATGCGAGAAGCTTTCAGGCGAAGCCAGGAATTTCTCGACTTGGAAACGAAAGAAGAGGATCCGCTGCTCAAACAGAAACAGGAACTTCAGCTCGCAATAGAAAAGGCAACTCCTGAAAAGGTGCAAGAGATGCTCAGAGTACTGAATGTCTGCAAATCCTGATTCAGAGAGTTGCAACAGGCAAAGACGCTGAGAAGCTGATAGAAGAGGGCTGGAGGTTCGTCGGAACGCTGCCAAACGGAAAGGTCGTCCTTGAAAAATAACGTGACCCGTAGTGTATGTGAAAATGGGCCGAGAGAGATTTGAACTCTCGACCACCTCCGTGTCAGGGAGGTATCCTAACCAGACTAGACTATCGGCCCGATAAAATACGACCTTGTTGCACACGTTATTAACGTTTAAGAAAACAAGAGTAATATTCGATACCTCAAATGAATAACGTATGAATGGTGATTTTTCACCAGAAGAAAAAGACGGCTTTTACAAAGCAGTCTTTTCAAGACGAGATGTAAGGTCTCACTTTACTTCTGATCCAATAGACGAGAAGGTCTTGTCTAGAATACTCAATGCTGCTCATCACGCACCTTCAGTGGGTTTCTCACAACCATGGAACTTTATCCTGATCAAGGATAAGAAAACAAGGAATGCAGTGAAGGATTCTTTTGATAAGGAGAGAATTCGTTCTTCTAATCTAATCGAAGATCCCAAAAGATCAAAATACCTAGCATTAAGACTTGAAGGAATCCTCGATTCTGCACTAAATCTCTGTGTAACTTATGACCCTACAAAGTTTGGGCCCTTTGTGATAGGAAGATCAAGCATACCCGAAGCAGGACTGTACAGTGTTTGCTGTGCAATACAAAACCTCTGGCTTGCGGCAAGAGCAGAAGGCATAGGAGTAGGCTGGGTAAGCATACTTTCAAACGATGATCTCAAAAAAATTCTCAATATACCAGAACACGTAGTTCCTGTTGCATATCTCTGCCTTGGACACGTGACAAACTTTGCTGACAAGCCAGATTTGGAATCTGCAGGCTGGCTTAACAGGCTTGCTTTGAAAGATGTGGTATATTATGAGAGATGGGACAATAATAATGATCCCAATTGGCAGCAAATTCAAAAAATGATAATCTCGAATTTGGATTACGCGTGAACTATTCTATCCTTGCAACACCAAATAATCTAAAGTGCAGAATTTCACACAAAAGATGACTCGTTATATAGAATTAAATTGTTACCAAGTTTGATTTTTTCTGGGCTCGTGGCGCAGAGTCGTATTGACGCGAAACATGGATAGCGCGGTAGCCTCCTAAGTTACAGGTCGAGGGATCGAAGCCCTCCGAGCCCGTCTTTATAGTACTATCCTAGGTTTGA
>JAGWGO010000205.1 GCA_028867395.1 Nitrososphaerota archaeon
GAAACTTGGCAACTTAATTTCTGAATTGAGAAATATTCCTATTGTAAAGGATATCTCATCTAATGAATCAACTATAACCGCATTCACAACTAGTGGTGACCAGTTATTGCCTAAAATATTTCAAAAAGCAAGTGATCTTGGCATGAAGCTAGAAACAATATCACTCACAAAACCTACACTTGACGATGTATTTTTGTCGTATACAGGCAAGGGTCTTCGTGAAGATAACGGAAGATATGACAGAAAAAAGGAACGAGAAAGAATGAGGAAGATACGAGCATGATTTTGTCTGATACATATACAATTTTTTGGAGGGAGATGAAAAGATACAGGAAATCAAGAAGCGGGATTCTGATAAGATTAATCCAGCCGGCAATTTGGATTATAGTAATAGGAAATACATTTGCAAGCACAAGACCTCTAATCCAATCCGTGGGATTTTCAGGGTCTTATATCGAATTCATGGCTCCTGGAGTCATAATGCTTACTGCAATATTCACAAGCATCTTTGGCGGCGTGAACACCTTGTGGGACAGAAGATACGGATTCATGAATAAAGCACTCACCTCTCCCATATCACGCACATCCATAGCTCTTGGCAAGATGCTTGCAATATCGATTATCTCGGCGTTACAATCCAGTCTTATCCTTGGAATTGCGCTTGCTCTGGGAGTAGGTATTGCGAACCTATTATCGATAATCCCAATCATGTTGATTGTGATTGCATTCTCACTAGGATTTTCAGGAATCTCTGTTATAGTGGCGGCCACTTCAAAATCACAGGAAACTTTTTGGGGAGTGATAAACTTCCTTGGCATGCCTCTATTCATGCTAAGCCCGGCACTCTTCCCGCTTGAGCTTTTGCCTCCCTGGCTTGCCTTTATCGCTAGACTAAATCCTGTGACCTATTCTGTCCTGCTCATAAGACAGATGATGACTGGGACTGCCCAGGTTTCCTCAGTTATTGTAGAAATTGGGGTTATCTGTGGATTTGTTGTTGTTATGGTAGGTATAGCAAGTTACGTATTCACAAGAGAGGTCAACAAACCGTTCTAATTTACCATAGTTGACAAAAATTGTAATAATTCCTCACTTAGGAGATCTTCTTAGTATTTTACGACTCGTTCGTAATTGAGAGCCTCTCTTACACTAGTAGGTATTGTAGTACTTGTATTGTCAAGCATGATGGTTGAATATGCTTGGGCAGACACCGGAGGATTGCCGTTTGTAACCCAGTGGGGATCATACGGTCTTGCAACAAATGGCAAGTTTGCATATCCCCAGGGAATAGCTACCGACTCCTCAGGCAATGTCTACGTCACTGACCTAGGCAACCGAAGGGTGGAACAATTTGATAACAACGGGAACTTTTTGGCTACTTGGGGAATTAAAGGGTCTGGCAATGGCGCATTCCAAGAACCAGAGGGAATCGCAATCGGGGGAGGTTTCATCTATGTCGTTGATAATGATTTGAGCTTAGTTCAAAAATTTGACATGAATGGGCATTTTATATCTCAATGGGGAAGCAAGGGAAGCGATAACGGGCAATTCTTACTTCCTCAAGGTATAGCAGTTGATTCTAAAGGTAACGTATACGTCGTTGACACAGGAAATAGTAGAGTTGAAAAATTTAACGGCAATGGAACATTTTTGCTTTCGATTGGAAGCAGCGGATTAGGAGAAGGACAGTTTCTTTCACCACATGGAGTAGCTGTAGACTCTCTTGATTTTGTTTATGTTACAGATACTGGAAATAACAGGATTGAAAAGTTTGGTCAGGATGGAACTTACTTGCAATCATATGGTGAAGATGCTAGCCTAAAATCTCCCATTGGTGTATCTATAGACAAATCAGGTAATATTTTCGTTGCAGATGACGGAAACAATAGAGTCGTAGAGTTTGAAAGCAATGGCAATATGGTAAGTTGGGGAAGCTCCGGTACGGGACCAGACTTTTTTATGGAACCAAGAGATGTTGCAGTTGATCCTGCAGGAAATGTCTTTGTAGTTGATAGTGATAATAATAGAATACAAAAGTTTGGTTCATCTGCATCACTTCCACAAACACAGTCACAAACACAAACTGTTGCTAACCAAACTACCCAAACACAAAATACGCAACAGACCAGTCAAAATCAAAATACGGTGCAAAGTACAAACTCTTCTTTGATTACAGATCCAAATGAAAAGACTCTACCACAGATCACTGCTCCACCCGACATGAATATTGAGGCAACTGGTCCTTTGACTCCTGTATCTGTAGGACAAGCAACTGCTACAGACGCAGTAAAGGTAGTTTCGATCACAAACAATGCGCCATCTAAATTCCCACTTGGCACTACGATGGTTACATGGACTGCCATGAACGCTGGTGGGAATACCGCAAAAGCGACTCAAAAAATAACTATAGTTGATACAACTCCACCAACACTTACTGCTCCTCCAAACATCACGGTTCAGGCAACAAGTCCTGATCATAATACGGTCGACCTTGGAACTCCATCATCATATGATGCCGTTGGAGTAGAATCTGTCACAAACGATGCACCAACATACTTCCCATTGGGACAAACAATAGTTACTTGGAAGGCAGTTGATTCTTCAGGTAATGTAGCAACTGCCAAGCAAACGGTAACTGTTCAAGACACTACACCTCCTACAATCAAGGCTCCTGCAGACATGACTATTAATGCAACAGGTGCATTAACACAGGTCAATATTGGACAGGCAACTGCAAATGATGACACTGGCATATCTTCACTTACTAATAATGCTTCTCAACAAGGATTCTCACTTGGCACAACCATGGTTACTTGGACTGCAGTTGATGCGGGTGGAAATACCGCTAATGCTACACAAAAGATAACTATAGTCAACCATACTCCGCCAAAACTTACACCTCCTCCAAACGTTACCGTAGAAGCAACATCATTGAACAACAATACGGTGTCACTAGGTAATGCAACTGCAACTGATTTTGAATCAATAGCAATTACAAACAATGCACCAAAAGTGTTCCCATTAGGAAAAACAACTGTGGTGTGGACTGCTAGGGATATGTCAGGTAATACCGCTAATGCTACTCAAGTAATCGATGTAGCTCATACCATTCCACCAAAGCTTACTCCACCGGCAGCAGTCACCTT
>JAGWGO010000206.1 GCA_028867395.1 Nitrososphaerota archaeon
ACTCCGTTGATTTTGATCAAGAAATTTTATACAGATATGGGTGAAATGACAACTGGACAGATAAAAAGAAACCGGCACAAGGCCGGTTTCTTTCTGCATTTTTGCCTATTGTTTATGCAATTTTCATTTTTGATGCGGCAGCTTGTGCTCGTTCGAGGTCTTCTGGTGACATCTTCGCGACATTTGAGTTGCCTCTTGATTCAATATTAGGATTGGTATTAAGACCGAGGTGCTTTACGCTTGTTGGGCCTGCTTTTGCAGCTGCTCGAGGAATCCAAACGCTCATACGGCCACTAACAAGTAGATCTGCAAGTTTTGGATTCATCTTTTCAAGATGTCTCAAAGCACCAGCAACCTGGTCAGCATTTGCTTCCATATAATCTGCTGGTGGGCGAGAACGAATTGGAGTCTTAAGTGTTTTTTCAATCTCGCCTGTAGCAGGATTGTAAATCAAATGAATGCGTGTGGCACTAAATGTGCCTGAACTTGCCTGAATATTTGTTGGCTTTTCGATTGGTTCGCTTGTAGGTGTGAACTCAACAGTATCATCCGGACGAGTGTTAGTTCTATCAGCTGTATTATAAGGATCGGATTCAGCAATCATTAGATCGATTGGCTTAAGTCCAAGACGCTTTTCCGTAGCAATTTGCTTCATCCAGATACTAACTTGCTCTTCGATTTGAGCAAGGCGGTCAAGATATGTGTTCTCGCTTTTAACGATTTCGTTTAATAATTTCATTTAGTGGCTCCACAAAAGACATAGGGTTAACCTACGTCTATTTATGCTGCCACTGCAAGCTCGTCCAAATTACCAACCTCAACGTTGATAACAAAAGCGAATAGCGCATCAGCTAAATCACTCCACAAAGAGCTATCAAGATTGATGCGAGGGGAATCGCCCAGTTTTAGAGCTACGTTGTGTTCATACTTGGAATTTTTGAGGCGAAAAAGCTCGCCCTGGATTCTACGGAGGAACTGACCATCTACGATGTTGATTTTGTGCTGGACCGAATTACCAGCAGTTAAGAAGTTGCCATTCTGATTCGCCGTGAAAGATATCAACGCCGAATTCGGACCTGTCATTTCAATTGCGAGGTTGCTCATAAATGTCTCCGTGACCAGTGGAAGACATTTTACCCTAATTATACTTTAGGGTCAACAGGAGGAGTATTTGGAACGAACATCACACGATTACCTCGAACAACGAGACGGCCGTGTGGTTGGGAACTATTGATGTAGTCGATATATGCTTTTTGTTGCTTTGTAATAATCCTCCAAGAGTAAACAAAGGCCCACATAGCAATAACAACAATTCCAGCTAAAATCCAGTTGACGTATATTTCCATTACGGCACAACCTCTATGTCCTTATAAGAAATGGCGATGATGTACTTTGCTTTTCGATCTCCGCCACTATCTCCACCAAAAAGTGCATAACCTTGATTTGCCTCAGCAACCAAAGTTTTTACAACGGTTGAATTAATCAAACAATTTGTAAATTCAAGGTCTCTACGAACTAACCAACTATCTTGTGATAATCTTACATTTCCTTTTGGAATCTGTTCAATTACTTTTGATGTGGTGCCTTTCTTAATTCGATACTTCATGACAATTTTCGGTAGCGTCCTGTCTCTTCAGTGTATGTAGTATAGCTTGGAGCATCTTCCATAGAACGGTCACGAGTAGGACGTGTGTCTCGTGATACATTTTTCATCCAAATATCTGTTTCACTTACAACTTTTTTTGTTATACGCCGTTTGGACGCTTCAGTAATTTCGGCAATGATTCGCTGTGCTCGAACAGTTCTAAATGCCCAAACAAGAACAGCAATAAGAAAAAATTCAACAAATAAACGCATATTAATTCACCTACGGAATGACCATTAAATGATATTATACGATATTAAAAAGTTAGGTTCAACTCTTGACGAGTGCGACGGGGTAAGGTGGACGGATGGACGATTTTGAATCAATAGATTTTGTGGCTTTTGAACATTTTGAAATAACACTTGCAAGAGTTTCAAATTCAGTTTCTGACGCAGGTTCCTGTGCAAGTCGGCACATTTGTTTTACCGCTGTACCTAGAACTTGCTTGACCTCGTCTTCGGTAAGTTCGAGAAGAACTTGTGCTTCATGTGCCATCTGTTTTGATCTCGTTTGCTTGTTCAAATGCTTTTAAGAAAAGCACATAACCATTATTTATTTCAATCGTTTGATTCAATCTTTTGAATGCTCTCGGTAAGAAGAATAAATTCGATACCAAGAATATTACACTTGCCACTATAACTATATATGGCAACTCATGGTAAATTCCACCAAAGACCATTAGTCCAATCGCTGATACCAATCCAACAAGATTAATTAGTCCATAATTTTTACATTCGTCATACCATATAATGAGCTTTGGAACCTCGTCGGTTGTAATCTTACGAGCTTTATCTGGCTCACCATTTCGAATCAAAAGTTTCTTGATACTGTCTTCACTTAAATAAAGCCAGTAAATTAAATTTCCCAAGATTTTAAATAAAGCATTATTGATAATAAAACATATGAATGTTAGAACTAGTGTTGTTGAGGTTGCAGTCCAAAAATATGTTGTTGTCATTACTTCACCTTGTGAAAAAGCCCCAGGATTTCTCCTGGGGCACTCCTGCCTGGGAAGCTAGGAGTTAACTGACTTACTATTCGAATTAATTAGATACGTCCCACATGAATCCACCAGTCTTCTTGCGTTCACCACGTAGCACTCGACGAATATCGCTAACTCGAACACCAGCATATCTAGCACCTTCTGCGATATCGTTGAAATTCATAATTTGGCCATCAGCCGAAATGGCAATCACCGGCTCAAGGTTCTCTTCATCCTCATCTTCAATAAGGCTACGAGCAATTTCCATTGCGACACTTCGGGGAATCGTAACTGCCTCGCTGACGGGAATTCCCACAAATGCGGAGTCAACTACATCCTCGTCCTCATCCTCATCCTCGTCCTCATCCTCGTCCTCATCCTCGTCCTCGTCCTCATCCTCGTCCTCGTCCTCATCCTCATCTACCTGAAGTCCAACAGATTTGGCATAGGTGATGTCAGCATACTGATCACTATCTTCGTCTTCTTCGCGCATCCAATCATCCAAATCAACGGGCA
>JAGWGO010000207.1 GCA_028867395.1 Nitrososphaerota archaeon
CTGTATGAAACTGTCTTTCTGAACCTATATCATAAATGGATGATGCGATAACCACAAGGGCAAGACCGAAGAATGGAAGAAACAAGCGTCTGTTCAACGTTGTCTCTTTCTTGCTGGTGTATTAAAAAGCTCGAGTCTTGATTTAGAGTATTCAGTCTTTTGCGTCGAGGATGCTTCGTTTTATCTGTGGCGCCCTTTTTTTAACAATTTGAGTAAACTCTTGCATGTCCTCCAAAGAGGGTTTTTGTTGCTGGTTGGTATAGGACTGGATAAATGCAGAATAGATCGAACCCACAATGATTCCAAATGCTGTGTCAGACAGGTCTGCTGCCACATCAGAGTATGACTTTGCTATCTGTTTGTAGGATGCGGCCTCACTAATGTAATAATCCACAAGGTTGTCGATGAAGCTACGAGTTGTTGCAGAAATCACGAACTAGATTTTCTCCCTATTCTTTATAATGTTTAGTTCTCTTCTTTGCCTAGGCGCGCATCATATGTCTGATTTTAGAGCAATTGCAAAGATAATTTGACCTTGTTTCTTTTGTAGAAAAATACCGCAAGACCTAACATGCCAATTGAAATTAACCGAATCAACAGAGAGTGTCCGCAGTGCAAAAACTCAACCGTATTTAATACTGGCAAGGGTTACTTTTGCGGAAAATGCCTCAACACAGTTGCAATATCCTAATCAACAAGTTGTCTTAAAATGGAGTTACCATGTGGAAGGTAGAGCGAGAGACTCATTACTTTAAAATCTACGATGCGAAAAAAAACATTGTAGGATATTTTGCACCAGAGTACGGTGAGATATATCCAGAGGAAAAGGCAGACGAGATAATCGAGCAGATGCACCAAAGGCACGACCAGATAAAAAGCGGTTTTTTGATGGTGCCAATGGTAAAGTTTGGAATCTTCAATGAAGGGCAAGAGATGGACTTGGGATATGTAATAAAACAAGTAGATGACGTAAAGACGCGGCTTTCCTACTGGGCAGACTTTCTCTCAAGCAACGGCATAAAGCATTACCGGGTAATGGTATCGCACACAGACCACGACATGTTGAGCATTACCCTGCATCTTGAATTTTCCACTCCTATAGAGCTTGAAAAAAACGCGTTGCAAGAAGAGGTTGGAAAGATACTCACGCCGCTACAGTCAATTGGTTTACTGTGACGCACCTGATTTTGCTCGGTTGTAGGATTGCAGGCCATTCATCTCATACTGGAACGATTCCTGAAGAAGCTGGTCTGATTTTGCCCTAGTGGCGTTGTCACCTGTCTGAACCCATTGTTTTATCAGGCTGTCGCTGTCTATCTGCGTCTGGGTTGACAACCTGAAGAGTTGCAGCGGGGCAGTAAATGAGTCAGGCGGGCTTAACGAGTCATATCGAGTCAAGATGTTTTGCATTCTTGCAATATGTGCATCAGTTAGGTTTAACATGTGGTCTTTTGATATCTGACCCTTTTCATACATTGTAAGATTGGCATCAAAGTTTGCAGTCTCGTTGTGAAGATCTGACTGGATCTGCGCCAAGTCGTTTCCAAATTTCTGGCCCTTGAGATTTGCCAAGTCCAAGTTATAATTGACACCTATGACTGTCAGGATTATGGCAACACCGATTCCAATGGCAATCTGCATTCTTCTTTTTGGGTTTGGCGCTTTGATGTTTTTCTTCTTCACAAGCCGAGTAAACTTGTCAATCCGAAATAAACTGTTTGTTGGAATCTGACCGTATCTGTCGAAAAGAGGCTGTTTTACCTTAATCTATGTAATTTCCTTCAGGATCAGTCTTTAACTCGATTATCGTCACGCTTCCACTTATGTAGGAATCGTTTCTTACAGTTCTGACTCGACCTACATCAAGATGGTAAGGCCATACGTTTACTACAACTGTTCCTATTTTTACATCGGTTGGAGCGTCAGTCATTACAATATCTTCCTTCTTTATTCCATAGTCTGTTAGCTTTTTGACGCAGTGATCAAGTAGCTGCTGTGGCAGGCCGTGATTTATTGCCCAGACAGTTCCCTCGTATTCTATCTTTTCCAACTGTTTATCAGCAATTCAGCGTTTTTTTAAAGCTATCTAAACAAAAAGCAATCAGGAATCAGTCACTTTTAGAGTCATGGTGCTTTCCACTCTTGATATGTTTCTTATCTTATGGGAAACTGTTCTGTCAAATTCCTCCGATGTTGGCACCTGTATCTCTGCTACAACATCGTAGGCTCCAAATGTTATGTGAGCACCCTTGACTTGGGGCAAGAGCTTTAGTTCTTCTACCACATACTCTTCAGCACCAATATCACAATTTATCAAAACAAAGCCCTTCTCCATATTGTTTCTCAATCTTTTACTTACTTAACTGTGTCTATATTATTGAAGGCGCTGAAATTAGAAAATAATGCACCTGATCTTTTCATACGGAATAAATCTTCCAAGCCTGTACTTTGCAGTCGTATTCTGGGTTGCTATTCCTACCGATGAGAATGGTAGCTAGGCAATTAAATGAAGAACTATAATCCAAAATAAAATGACAAGGCATCAATACCGATCCGACCTTGGAATAATCTCAGATATCCTGTCTGTTACTATGGACGGCGGATCTCAGGGCACCATGATATCTTCAATCTCAAGGAGGGCCAATATGTCCAATGACGTGATAATAACAAAATGCGAGAGGCTCAGAAACGCCGGCTTGATAGAATCAAGACGCCACAAAAGAAACCACACTTTTATCATAACTGAGAAAGGAATAGAATTTTTTCAACAATTGCAAAAGTTTATTGAATTAGTGAGGGAAGTAAAAATCAGGTATTAGGTTATGAGTACAAACGCAAAAACCGCAATAGTGCTTGGAATCTCAGTTGCAGCCATTGTTATTTCAGTAATCGCGATACTTGTCTCATTGCAAAATATATCACAGACAAATAACCAAAGCGCATTGCAGACAGCGGCCTCGCACTATCAAGGCAAAAAAAGAGAGTTTTGGCTGTTTGATTCAGAAATTCCAGAGCTTAACGAGACGCAGATGGGCATGCCTCATGACATTTACAGCATGTCAACCATCTCAGTCTACAAAGGAGATCAGGCGGTGATTCACTTTTTCAATGTCGAGCAGCCTGGGGGAG
>JAGWGO010000208.1 GCA_028867395.1 Nitrososphaerota archaeon
TGTCCCAATTCTTCAGGACGCAAGAAACCCACGAGAATATTTTGCAGTCTATGGTTCAATCGATGTTGTCTATGTTGATATCGCACAGCCAGACCAGACAGAGATTGCAATTCTAAACTGCAAGACGTTTCTAAAAAAAGGCGGGTACCTGATACTTGTAGTAAAGACACGAAGCATCGATGTCACAAAAGACCCCGCTGAGATCATTCGCATGGAGATTGAAAAGTTAAAGGAGAATTTTGAGATAGTTCAAGAGATCAACTTGGAGCCATATGAAGGGGACCACAGCATGGTCGTTGCCAAATTCAAGTAACAATCACTTTGACTCAAGCAAGACTTTAACAGGCTTCCAGCTCTTTCGCACAAATTTGGGTGCAGTTCCGTTTGAGACGATGGCTTGTTTTATGAAATTCATAGTTTTTCGGTCTGACGGATAGCCGCTCCCAACATCAAACTCCTTTCGTATCCTTGCAATTGCCCTGTCTCTTGTCACCTTGGCAATTATCGATGCGGCAGAGACTACAGGAAATCTCCTGTCGGCATGGTGGCTAGAGTGTATCTTGTCTATCTTAGCAAGTCCCGATATAAGCTGGCCAAACCTTACAGGATTTACATCGCACGAGTCAACGTATGCCGAGTCAGGTTTTAGCTTGGCGATCACTTTAGCCATGTATCTTCCTTCCAGTTGATTTAGTTGATTTTTTTGCACGCTTTGATCTATTATGCGGGGAGAAATCTTTGCCACATAGTAATCATCTACAAGGTCAAGGATTTTTTTATACAAGTTTTCTCTAGCATGGGGGGAGAGTAATTTGGAGTCCTTGACACCAATCTCTGAGAGAATTTTTATTTTATTTTTCTCAATACGGATTCCCGCTATGACAAGCGGACCGATTGTCGAACCCCTTCCAGCATCATCGACACCGCAGACTAGCATTTGAGTTGTTCTTGTGTCAGATGTATTAAATCATTTAGCGACTTTTAACAAGTTACTGCTTCAAGTTATCTCCGTATGGATCTCCTAGTACATCTTTTACGGAAGTTATGAGTCTTGTTGACAAGTGTGGCCTTTCAACAAAGCCGTTGACCTTGCTTGCTGGTAACACTTTAGAAAATTCATTTGATCGAATTTCAAATGGAGTTATCAAAAGGATCTTTGAGTTTCCATCTGCAATCTTTATTGCTCTCATGAATTCAAACGTGGGCATTCTTACCATCTTCGTGTCCACTATGACAAGACTGTACCCTGACGGATCTTTATTGTACTTGTCTAGCGCAGTAGCAGGGTCTGTAAACATGTCTACCTTAAAGCCGTCAAGTTCTAGCTGTAGATTTACAGACATTGCCACCTCGTTGTCTTCTTCAACTAGTAATATTGATCTGCCTTGATGTACCTCGACCAATACCAGCCCTTCTTTAGATTTTTCAAGATCCGAGAGTTCAGAGGCACGATACTTCATATGCATTCCCTATAATCATTCTATAACATTATATGCGCCAAAAAAGGAAAAATAATTGATAATGCGCCATTCTGTTCGTTTCAACTTATAAAATCAATTCAGAGCACACAATACGATTGGAATCAACTCTTGTTGAGATAATGGAAGGAAGAACCAGACTCCTAGTACCCAAACAGTCAATGGTATCCAAGGCACCTCCAAAAGAGCCTGCTTTCTTTAACCCAAGAGCAAGAATAAACAGAGATTTTTCAATAATTGCGTATTCCACATTTTTGCAAAAATTCAAGGGCCCCAAGATATTTCTTGACTCGCTTTCTGGAATCGGTGCAAGAAGCATCAGGGTTGCAAATGAAGTGCACGCGGTGGAGAAAGTTTTTGTAAATGACGTAAACCCAAAGGCACTTGAGATTGCTCAAGAGATTGCAAAGCTAAACAATGTCACAAACTGTGTCTTTTCAGAAAATGAGGCATGTAGATTTCTCAGTCTTCATTCTAAAAGAGATCAGAGAGGAGCAATCGTTGACGTTGACCCCTTTGGTTCTCCTTCGAAATATATTGACTGTGCCATCAGGGCTACCTTTCATGGAGGACTTCTTTCCACTACTGCCACTGATCTTACTGTTCTGCACGGCCTCTTTCCTACCGCATGCAAGAGAAAATACTATGGAGTTCCGGTAAGGGCAGAGTATGGTGACGAGATTGCCCTAAGGCTTATTCTTGGATGCACAAACCTAGTTGCAGGCCGCTTGGATGTAAAAATTGCACCTCTCTTTGTGCAAAACAACATGCATTACTACAAGACATATGTCAAAGTGCTTGTCAGAACAGGCGATGAAGAAGAGATGGGTTATATCTTGAACTGCAAGAACTGCGGCAACAGACATGTCATAAAAGAGATAACTCGCGAGTGCGAAGTATGCAAATCAAAGGCAGGGATTGCAGGTCCTCTCTGGATTGGAAGACTCTACGATAAAGAGTTTGTAGAAGATATGATTGCAAACAAGGAAAAGTTTGAGGTCGACAAGTCTTGCAAAAAAATATTGGAAAAGTGTAAGAACGAGGCAGACATGCCGCCCACATATTTCACAATTGACGAGATTGCCCACATGAAAAAGTGCCCACCAATTTCTCTTGCAAAAACCATATCAAAGATTCAAAATGCAGGCTTTAGAGCAACACCGACAAGTCTCAATCCTGCTGCCTTCAAGACAGATGCTCGCATAGATGAGATTTTGTCTATAATCTAGTTGCCAAGGTAACCCAAGCAGATGTGATAAAGTTCGCTGCTTGTCTTGCGGCTTGCCTTTGGCTTTTTAAGTTGTACTTTGACGAACTTTTTCTTTAGATAGTCTCTAAACTCATTTGAGTACTCGCCATCAAAGACCTTAAACAAAGCATTTCCCTTTCGTGCAAGGACATGATCCATAATCTTGCTTGCAGAATAGTTCAATGAAATCTGTCTTCCATGATCAACTGACCATGTGCCGGTCACCTGCGGAGAAAGATCACAAATTACAGCGTTTACCTTTGTTCCAAAGTATTCAAAGATTGTTTCTACGATTGACTCGTCCTCAATGTCTCCCCTCGTTATGTGCGCGTTTGGAATCTCTTCAACAAATGACTTGTCTACTCCCATAACCTTGCCTCTGTTTCCAGCAAGTTCC
>JAGWGO010000209.1 GCA_028867395.1 Nitrososphaerota archaeon
TCAAAGTTATAGCCTCCTGAGCTAGTCTCGTTCTTTACCCAAAAATCCATCTCAAATGGAGCCAAGTTGTGATAAAATACATCGGAAATAGTATATCGATAGTAATCTCCAGGTTTCAGTCCCTGACCAACATACCATGATGTTGCAAACACATTTGGAACCGCTGAGACCGTGCCTAAAACAAGAATTGCCACAATAGCCGGGATTACAAGAGGAGATCTAAATTTCATCCCAACCTAAAAGTCTGTCAAACTATAAGATAAACCAATTGCATATTCTCACGCACTCTTAAAGTGCGATACCAAACTGATCGTTTGCAAGATGGTTGTAGCATGAGAAAATAAGACAGCTTGAGAATTATGTATAGTATTAAGTATTTTCAGGTATTACTAATAACGCAGGTCATCTCCATCAGAGATCTAATTCATATCCTGTCCTTCCAAGTTTGACCTGCACTTGGAAGGTTAGAGTCCATGGTTCAATAAAGTATAACAAGATTTGCGGTTTATAGCCAAATTGCAGTGTATACTGCCAGAGATTTATTTCATGTTTACAATTTACGAATATATGTTTGAGATAGACATTACACTAAAAGTAAATGCGCAATTTGAAAAAGTTTGGAATATAATATCAAATGTGGACAACGACCCCATTTATTGGAGAGAGATTGCACGCATAAAAAATCTATCACGAGAGAGAAATGTTGTTGTACGAGAGGTGTATCGCTCTAACGGCGACAAATACCATCAAAGGATAATGCTATTTCCAAAAGAAGGCATACACATACGATGGACAAAGGGAACGACCACAGGTATAAAGGACATAATGCTAATTGATAACGGGAATACCACCATTATTCGCGTTCAAATAAATTACAAAAATGGAGGCGCTGTACGTATTGGTTCAAATGACGTTTTAAGAAAACTACAGTCTGAAACAGAAAATGCATTAGAGTTGATAAAAAGAGAGGCAGAGTGTAAGCCTTACAGCAATATCGTTAAAAAATAAGATCTTTGTCAGCTTCAAAAATTATTTGAAGTTTCAGTGTGAAACAGACACAGGTTGTTCTTGTACCTCATTTCCCATCTGCCACATTCTCCAATAACATGCTGGATTTGTAGAAAGTTGAGGTCTACTAATCTCTTGAGCTTTCGATATGCCGTGCTCTGAGCAAGGTTAGATTCAACAATAATTTGATTTGCGGATTTTGCCATGTCGCAAGTCGATTCCAAAATTAATTTTGTGTCTCTGTCAGAGATCACCCGTTCATATGGGTCTGTTTTGCCCGATCTTTGAATCTGGTCAGGCATCAAATTAATTCGAATCTCCTTGGAGACACATGGATCTGCCAATAAGGTTTGGAAATTCCACATTAACACAGTTTTGTGCCACGAGATATAATCACAAAATCTGAATAAATGCGGAACGTACACACTGCAATACGATAAGAATGAGATAAACTAGATTTTACTCAGAAAATTGGAATGAGATGGTATTTTTTTCGGCTTTAACCTGTATTTTTCTGTTAAAAACTTCGTGGAAAAGCAGTTCCAAGATAGTCTTGTGATATATTGACCAATTTTTTCCAATATCATGCTTCATAACGTATGTGTGAAGACCGTTCTCGTTTGTATGGCTTACCTGCACCGAGGAGTTTATCATTCGAGTTTCAAACCACATTAGAAACGAGACCAAATCCATCCTACCCCGCATAAACAGCGCAATGTCTCTTACTTCATTTTTACCAATTCGTGTAGCTATTGATATTATCTCGTCTTGTTTCATCTTCCCAAAAACCTCTATGAAGACAGGTTTGTTTATCATCACAAATCCAGATACAGGTTCGTAAATGTCCCACTCAAGAAATCTTCTCAACGCTTGGTTTGCCAGTGTGTTGGTACTTACCTGGCGTTTGTTTGATTCGTCGCGTAATCTCTTTAAAACTTCATCATCTAATCGGAACGTAATTGTGGATGTTTTCTTGGATAGACTCAATCTTCTACAATGACACCTAGTGGTTTTTTAATATTTGTAATCTGTCACAGGCACAGAGTGAAACTATCTACACAGACTCTATCCTGGATGATTTGGTGAGATATTACCTTTTTTTATAGATGTAACGCCATATGACAATTCCAATCCCTACAAAAGCGCCAGCAACTATCACAAATGGCAATAAGAGGTAG
Organism: Nitrososphaerota archaeon; assembly: GCA_028867395.1. Lineage (GTDB taxonomy): Archaea > Thermoproteota > Nitrososphaeria > Nitrososphaerales > Nitrosopumilaceae > Nitrosotalea. The sequence goes on from JAGWGO010000209.1 coordinate 2,187, forward strand.
ACTAGATTCATTATTTGGAATTGTGGCGATGAGACAAAGACAACAAATTTTGAGACGTTTATGAATGTGGTAGTATCAATACGCAGAAAAATCTCATACGTGCCACCATTTGTAAAGACATAGCTGTGAGAGAAATCCCCAGTTTTTTCTTGAGTGCTAGCAAATTTGTACGCAATGTTATTTGCTGAAAGATTTCCATTATAAGAAATAATTGTCACAGTCTCTGTGAAATTTTTAAGGTGTTCTCCAGTTTGGAGATTTTGGACGCTAAAGTTCAAGGTAGCGTTTTTACCGACAGATGGAGTTTGTGGTTCTATGTCAAATTGAATCAGGATATTATACTTGGGGTTTTTCCACTCTTGAACATTAAATCCATAGAGATGTCCATATGCTGATAGGTTTGGAATAAAAATCATCGTAAAAAGAATTGCGATCATCGTTACAACAAAAAAACATTGTCTAAAACTGCAATTCAATGAAGTAGTCTTTCCTTAATTGCCTTATAATACGTTACAAAGATTCTAATCTTAAAATTCCAAATTTTGACAAAAATAGGTTGGATATTTAAGCAGCTATGTTCAATCGATGGCAAATGCGAATAATTTTTTTGTTAACAGTACTTCTTTGTCTTTCTTTCGTAACTGTGTCTCCCAATGTTTATGCAGAGTCACCAACAATTGGTTCTGTTCTTAACAATTTTTTCGGCGGTCTAAAATGGCAACCTGATTCGCTAAACGCTGAATCTGAGGTAATTGGAAACTACCAAGTAGTTATCACCACAAATCCCCTGACCCCCATGGTAAATCAGACAACTCACATGGAATTCAAAGTCTACAATTACAATCAGGGGGTTTACGGAGACAATTCAAACTATGCTGAAACTGGTGTAAATCACTTTACTATG
>JAGWGO010000210.1 GCA_028867395.1 Nitrososphaerota archaeon
AGCTCGATATTGCAAGATCATGGAATCCGGTCCGGTTGCAGATGACATCCTCTGGAAACAGCATCTACGTCGTATGGATAGACGGCACGAGGGGAGAGGGGCCGTCGCTTTACTTTTCTAAAAGCAACGACGGGGGAAAAACCTTCAGCAAGCCAGCAACCTTGGGCCAAAATGAGGGAGAGTATGACTGGCCGCACATGGCAGCCGTTGGAAACACAGTCCATGTCATATGGCAGTATAACAATGAAAACCTCATAACCCATGCGCAATACAAAGGGGTAATCCCTCCCGCATTTGTTTCGGGGTTTTTCTATGCAAAAAGCACTGATGGGGGAAACACATTCTCCCAGCCCGTAAACCTGAGCGGCGACGTGGGTACGTCCTACTTTTCAGAGTTATCAGTCGAAAATAGCAATGTCTATGTTGATTGGGCTTCCATTCACGGAAGCTATGAACAGAATTTTTTTGCTCGAAGCGCGGACGGTGGCAATACCTTTAGCAATCCCGTGGCTCCGACAGAGGGAACAGACGCAGGCGTTTCCCAGATTGTTTCATCAGGCAGCTATGTCTACCTCGCAGGCATGGCAGCGTCTGGCAATATAGTGTGGCTCAAGGCAAGCAGCGACCACGGCGCAGACTTTGGTCCCCTGATGAACCTCAACGGCGGAAAGGGGGAAATTGGGGCGTCAGCTCTTCCCTTCCTGTGCTGCGTGGCTGACCAGCCATGGTTTCAAAACGGCTGGCTGTGGACCGGAGTAGGAATCTCGGCAGTAATAGGAGCTTGGATTTTTCTGTTTCGTCGTTTCAAGGAGAGATAGAAAATGAAAGCACTCTATCTTCCAGCATCTGTGGAAATAACAGTTGTAATTTTCATCTTTACAATTGCGATTCATCCAGTATTGGCAACTACACCTTTCTGTGACCAACACTTTGATCACGGTCCGACATTGGGCGAGACCATTGGAAAAATGCAATGCAACAATCCGATACACCAGCTAAATTACAAAGGCGACAAGCTAATTGTCTCCAATATGATGAAAAAAACGACATTTAAGGTTGGAGAAAATATCACTGTTGTGCCAGAACTGACAAACATCGGAAATCACAATGTCACAATCAACTATTGTGGACCACTATTTGTTACGCTTACAATGGATCAATCGGGTAAGATAATCTTTCCACGATATGCCTGGGGATGCCCGCTAATTGGCTACAACATGACCCTTGTTCCAAACTTACCTACCAGTGGAGACAGTTATGGCCAAAACATCTTGTTATCTCATGCAGGAAACTATACCATAATATCACTTGCAACTTTTGGAAATATTCCAAATGCCGCAGTTCTCTGGTCAGAGCCCACCAAAATAACAATAATCCCAGAAGATTACGTTGAAAACAAGACAGAATACGGCGATAACTACAGCAACACAAATTTACAAGCATCAATTCAAAACTGTACCGAGCCGTTTGTTAGTGATGGCAACAGTGAGATTGAAGAAATGAGAGAGAAAGTAAAACCAATAGTTCTTGCAGACCCTAGAGTACAAAAAATACTTGAAGGCAAGCCTTGTGAGTTTATGGCATTCGATATGGTTGGCTTCAAGACGGCCCCCAATGAAACATTGAATACATATCCCGAAATTCACATAAATGTAAACGGTACTACGGAGCTTTCAGCAGTAGTGGACCTCAACAAGAACTCAGTCATAGGCCTCTCGACTGCTCTCTTGCACAGGCTTGGGGGTACTGTGGATCCCTACTCATCGATGTGGTATGTGTTTGCAGGTATCAGCGTTTCAATCGCAGCCGCAATTTCCGTCTTTATTCTAAGGAAGAAAAAATGAAAACCATTCATCCTGCAATAATGGCAATCACAATGGTAATTCTTGCTGGAACAGGTATTGTTTATGGTCAATCTACAATCCCATTGCCAAACATATCTTCTTGGCAATCAAGCTATTATGGGAATTTGGACGGGCCAATTCCATTTGATGTCCTATGCCCAAACCTTTATGTTGCAGATCAGATTTCTGACAAGAATTTTTACGCCCTAAATGAGACTCATGACACGCCGATTTATTTTTCCCAATACCTTACAGCCAATTATACCGGATCAGCCTCTGCGCAGACAATGTTTGGCAGAGTCTATGTGTGCAACAATGATGCGCATGGTTACCTGGGAAACTCTACAGTGCTGCTGCTTGGAAAGAACCAAACTGCAAACGTCACACTCACACTGAATCGGGCAGCAGCGATAGCCGGAAAGGTTCATGACGCAAGCGGAAACCCGATTGCAGGAGTAACGGTAGAGGCGCGGGGCGCAATCTCTTCGAGCAATGACCTGTGCGAAGGCAGCGTAAAATATGACATTACAGGATCTGACGGCACATTTGTTATTCCAGACCTTGTGCCTTCCTGCAAGTATGAGATAACGGCGTCGGACGACGGTTATGCAAGTTACTTTAACTGGTTCCAAAATCCGCAATTGAAAGGAAATGAATCTGATGGCAGACTTGTGCTCGTACCAAAAGATCCTTCACGCAGCCTTGTCTACAAGCCACAAAACATGGGTACGATAACTGTCAACAATGGCAATCTCACACATCTTGATATTACAATGGATCAAGACTACGAATCAGGTTCAATAGCAGGACGTCTTGTAGACGCTGACAGAAACCCAATCCCATACGTCTTCATTGAAGCCGACTCCGGCGGAGGCTCAAATTTTGCAAGAGGAATCACTGATGCGTCAGGGAAATTTGCAATACACGGGGTCAAGCCTGGCACATACACTGTCAGCCCCGGACGTTTTCCATTGTACGCAGTTCCGCCACATCTTGTTGCCAAAGATGTCTACAACATCACTGTAAGTGCGGGCAAGCAGACTAACGTGCCTGCTATCATTGCAACCCCTTCTGCATCAATCAAAGGAAAAATAATTCTCTCAGACGGCAGACCACTGCCTGGTGTGACAATAGACATAAGACCCGTCTCAGTTGATCCACGATATGATTATTCGTCACCGCCTAACGCCATTGCGCAATCAGTAACCTCAAGCTACAACGCTTGGGTGACAGATAACGG
>JAGWGO010000211.1 GCA_028867395.1 Nitrososphaerota archaeon
CAAGACTTCGCTCAAGACTACAGACCTTGTCAACTTGTCAGTTCAGGACGGCAAGGTAAAGAAAGTCAAGATAGTCAAAGTTCTTAAAAATCCCGCAAGCAGCGATTATGAAAGACGCGGTGTGATATCAAAAGGTGCAATCTTGGAAACCGAGGAGGGTCAGTGCAGAGTAGTTTCAAGACCAGGCCAAGACGGCGCAGTAAATGCAGTTTTGATAAAGTGATTACAAAATGAAGGATTACGAACATGTCGTAATCTGGCTTGATTATTTTAACAAGACGCTTCCAAAAAAAATGGGAAGACGAATCTCCAAAGAAAAAAGTGTTTTTGATCCTTCGCTCAAGGAATTAGTTGATGCTGCCAAGGCAGCAGGTTTTGATCCGACAGAGACCAACGACCAGGTAAGGTTTCCAAAAAGGCCCTATGTCCGGTCCGGCTACATTGTCCTGTCAAAAACCAAACCAAAGGCCAAGTTGATTTTAGCAATTGCAGAAAAACTTGCGTCGCGAAGAGCAAAACAGACCAAGTAAAGACCCATTCTAGCTCGCAGCTAAAGTAATTTTGACAGAACTCTATTGATAAGAGCAGAAGACTTGATCCTTAATTGCAGGAGGTAGGCGAAGTATTGCATCTAGCTAGTAGCGGTAGGGTAGTGATAAAACTTTCCAAACCGTTACGCGATGGCCAGATAATTGTAGACAAATCAGGAACCAAAGTCGCCAAAGTTTCAGAAATGATAGGCCCTGTTGATGCACCGTATGCGTCAGCGATCCCGCTTACCAATAATATCAAACGGCACATCGGTCAACATGTGTACATCATCGAAGAATCTCCTGTAATGAAACCAAAAAGATTCAGAGGAAAAAGAAGATGAATATAACAGAACTACAAACCAATTGTCCAGAATGTCGTTCAACTTTAATTGACGACGTTCACAGTGGAGAAAAAATTTGTTCTGGCTGCGGACTGGTCGCAATGGAGCAGATGTCAGACTATGGCCCAGAATCAAGAGCAACAAACCCAGAAGAGAAAATGAAATCAGCAAGAGCAACAGGTCAGACAACATACTCACAGCATGACCTTGGAATCAGGACAGAGATTGCAGTAGGAAGCAAGGACTTTAGCGGAAAATCAATCTCAAGCGACATGGTATTCCAGATGTACAATCTGAGAAAGTGGCAGACAAGAATCAGGGTCGCATCCCCAAGGGAACGAAGACTTGCAAACATCCTGTCAAAGATAGGAGAGACCTGCCAGTCGCTTGCGCTGCCAAGAAATGTGATCGAGAGTGCCTCGATGATTTACAGAAACTTTGAAGGTCAGGTAGAGGCAAAAGGCAAATCAGTTGCCTGTATGTCTGCTGCAACCATCTACATGGCGTGCAAGCAGTGCGATGTTGTACGATCACTTGACGAGATTTGCTCTGCAACTGGAAGCACCAAAGACGAGAGAATGAACGTAAAACTGACAGCAAAATACTATAGAATGCTCGTCATGGAGCTTGGGTCAAAGACTGCACCAGTAGTAACCCTTGAGAAATACATATCGAAAATAGCAAACTTGGCAAAGATTGAGGTTCGCGTAGAAAGACTTGCTGCAGAGATTGCAGAAAAGACAGACGACCACAACCTTGCTGACGGAAAGGCCCCAAATGGCCTTGCTGCTGCCTACCTTTACATCGCTTCGACACTTCTTGGGCAGAGCATCTTGCAGAGGGACGTTTCAAGTGTAGCAGGAATCACCGAGGTTACTATACGAAACAGATGCAAGGAGATTCTGACAGCCTACAAGATAAAGGTCATCCTAAAACCAGTGTTAGCCAAAAACTAACCCCTTTTCCTTTTTGTTCATATCATAAAATATAGCTACTAATCAAACCATATTCCAAGAACTTGGAATAACACTCTAAATCCAGTTAGCTTCATCTAATTTTTTGTTAGATTATATATCGAAAAGGTGTCATAAGATACGCATGGCAGTACTTGAAATCAAAGACCTTCACGCACGTAGGGACGGCAAGGAAATTCTCAGAGGAGTAAATCTCAAGACAGGTCCAGGCGAGGTTCATGCCATCATGGGCCCAAACGGCTCAGGAAAGAGCACTCTGGCTTATACAATTCTAGGCCATCCAAAATATGAGGTAACAAGCGGCGACATTTTGCTTGACGGCCAAAGCATCCTTGACATGACAGCAGACGAGAGGTCAAAGAAAGGATTGTTTCTTGCATTCCAGTACCCAACAGAGGTTGCAGGCGTAGGATATTCTCATTTTCTAAGAACTGCATACAACGCACTGTCCAAGTCCCTTGGAGACCAGAATCGCGAAGTCTTTTTGACAGTAAGAGAGTTTCAAAATTATCTGAAAAAAAATCTTGATCAGGTAGGTCTCAGACAAGACTTTTTGTCAAGATACCTAAACGAGGGATTCTCCGGCGGTGAGAAGAAGAGATCAGAGGTCTTGCAGATGGCAGTACTGCAGCCAAAGATATCAATACTTGACGAGCCTGACTCGGGTCTTGACATTGATGCAGTCCAGGCAGTAGCAAAAGCAATAAGCCAAGTATCAAGAAAGGACGCAACAGTGATTGTAATCACCCACTATGCAAGAATTCTCAAGTTCCTGGACAAGCTGGACTTTGTGCATGTTATGGCACAGGGAAAGATGATAAAGGAAGGTCCAAAGGAGCTTGCAGACGAGCTGGAGCAAAAAGGATACGCATGGCTTGGAATCCAGGAAACTTCAGACCAGTCAAGCTCCTAGTCTAAAATTTCTTACATACCAAAAGAAACCCCATTTCTAAAACTAGGAATCATGTCACAACAGAATCAAGGAAACAGATTTTATGCAGACTGTATGGCGTATTTTGATTCGCTGAGAAAACAGGGCAGGCAGGACTTTGCTTTTGAGGACGAGTTTTTCTATACAATGCCTGCTCTGTCTGAAAAAATGTTAATTGAAAAATAACTCGGGTCAAAACTTTCAGTTTGAGTTTATATATTCAGTGATTAAATCTCTCGTTGCAGAGGTATCGAAGCCCGGTCAACCGAGAAGGACTCAAGATCCTGTAAA